>CAUBQU010000227.1 GCA_958438185.1 uncultured Oscillospiraceae bacterium | reverse complement strand
GGACGCCGGTCAAATCCACCGTGCGGACGGTGCACCACTTCACCGTCCAGCGCCGGGGCGATCTGATCGAGTGCCGGGTGTGCGCCAACGGCTTCCTCTACAACATGTGCCGGGCCATGGTCGGGACGATCGTCTACGCCGCCGAGGGGAAATTTGCCCCGACGGATATCCCGGCAATCCTGGAAAAGGGTGACCGGACGGCCGCCGGGCCGACGGTCCCGCCGGGCGGGCTCTATCTCTCCCAGCTGTGGTACGACGACGGAAAGGTGGCGTTTCATATTGGAGACTAATCAGGCCCCGCAGCCGGGGGCTGGCAAGCCCCGGTTTGATCTTCGGCAGATGCTGGCCGCGCTGCGGCGCAACCGGCGGCTGGCGATCGTCATCGCTGTCTTTGTGCTGGCGGTGCTGGTGGTCGGCTTCCTGGCGCTGGCGGGCGGCAATCCGCTGGTGCAGCTGCGGCGGCTCTTCCACCACGGGCAATACGGCACCATCACCTTTGATGCCCACACGAACAATGGCTACGCCGCCTTTGACGGCGGGCTGGCCGTCGGCACCATCAGCGGGCTGTTTACCTATGACCTTTACAACGAAGAGACCAACGCCGTCCAGAGCGGCATGAGTACGCCGCTGCTCAAGAGCGGCGAGGACACCGTCCTGGCCTGCGATATCGGCGGCAGCACCATCTGCGCCGTCAAAAAAGGCAAGGGCACCGTCTTCCAGGACCGGCTCGACGGGACGATCTTAGACGCGGACCTGGCAGACGACGGCGCCCTGTGCTACGCCCTGGCGACGAAATCCGATAAGACGCTCCTCACCGTCCTGGACGCGGAGCAGAATGAAATTTACCGCTGGTACTCGGAGACGGCATATTTTAACCAGTGCGCCGTTTCCAGCAGCGGCACGAACCTGGCCGGAATCCGGCTGGGCCAGCAGGACAACGACTTTTTAAGCACCGCCGTGCTCTTCCGCACAGACCGGGAGGAGCCGGTGGCAGAGCTGGCCCTGGGTAATTCCCTGTATCTGGACCTGGCCTTCCTCGCAAGCCGCACCCTGTGCGCCATCGGCGAGAATGACGCCGTCTTTTTCAGCATCGACGGCAAGCAGACCGGCATATATGATTATGAAGGGGCCTACCTGACCCATTACAGTCTGGACGGCAGCGGCTTTGTCGCCGTGGCGACAAGCCACAACCGCACCGGTGGCACGCCGGTCCTGACGACGCTGGATACCTCGGGCAAGCCCATGGCCAGCCTGGAGCTGGCGGGGGAAATTCTGGACCTGAGCGCCGCGGGTAATTACCTCGCCGTCCTGACGACGAAGGGCCTGACCATCTACAACGCCCGCCTGAAGGTCTGCGGCCAGACGGCGGACACCAGCACTGCCAGCCGAGTCGTCGCCCGCAGCGACGGGACCGCTCTGTTGGTCTCCGGCGACCGGGCTGAACTCTTTGCCGGTTGACGCTGGGATCTCTCAAGACAACGAAAGGAGGCGCGCTATGCATCCGAATCTTTGCTCCAGATGTAAAAAGAATGTCGCCGTAATTTTTATCACAAAAATCGAAAACGGGAAATCCGTCAATGAAGGCCTGTGCCTGAAGTGCGCCAAGGGCCTGGGGCTCAAGCAGGTGGATGATATCATGCACCAGATGGGCATCTCCGACGAGGACCTGGACCATATCAACGACGAAATGACGGATATGCTTGGCCAGATGCTCCCGGAGCAAACCGAGGGCGACGAGGACAACACCGACGAGACCGACAGCCAGACGGCGACGTTCCCCTTCCTCAACAAGCTCTTCAACAACGCCGACCGGGGCGAGGCCATCGCGCCGCAGCCGCCCAAGGACGAGCGCTCCGACGGCCCCAAGCCCGGCAAGGGCAAAAAGCACAAATTCCTCGACCAGTACTGCCTGAACCTGACGGACAAGGCCCGGCGCGGGCAGCTGGACCGGGTCGTTGGCCGGGATGTCGAGACGGAGCGGGTCATCCAGATCCTCAACCGGCGGCAGAAGAATAACCCCTGCCTCATCGGCGAGCCTGGCGTCGGCAAGACGGCCATCGCCGAAGGGCTGGCCCAGCGCATCGCGGCGGGGTCCGTCCCCTTCAAGCTGCGCAGCAAGGAGGTCTATCTGCTGGACCTGACGGCCCTGGTCGCCGGGACCCAGTTCCGGGGCCAGTTTGAAAGCCGCATGAAAAGCCTCATCGGCGAGATCAAGGCCATGGGCAACGTCATTCTCGTCATCGACGAGGTGCATAACCTCGTCGGCGCGGGGGACGCCGAGGGCTCGATGAACGCGGCCAATATCCTCAAGCCCGCCCTCTCTCGGGGCGAGATCCAGGTCATCGGCGCGACGACATTCAAGGAATACCGGAAGTATATCGAAAAGGACGCCGCCCTGGAGCGCCGCTTCCAGCCGGTGACAGTCAATGAGCCGACCCTGGAGGAGGCCACAGCCATTTTGCGGGGCATCGCCCACTATTACGAATCGTTCCACGGGGTTAAAATTTCGCCGGAGATCGCCCGGCAGGCTGTCCTGCTCTCGGAGCGCTATATCACAGACCGCTTTCTGCCGGATAAAGCCATCGACCTTCTGGACGAGGCCTGCTCTGACGTGAACCTGCGGGACCCGGATATCTCCGCCCTGGCCCAGAAGAAAAAGGACCGGGACGACATCGACCTGGAGCTGAAGCTGCTGGAGGACTCGACAGAGAGCCAGGACTTTGAACGCATGGCCTCTCTGCGCAGCCACCGCTGCGTCCTGGAAGACGAGATCACCGTCCTGGAGGCTAAGCCGACACCCCAACTGACCATGGAAAACCTGGCCCACATCATCGAGCTCTGGACGAAGATCCCCGCCTCGAAGATCCAGGCCCAGGAATACGCCCAGCTGCGCAGCCTGGAGGACCGCCTACGCGCCCATATCGTCGGGCAGGACGAGGCAATCTCCGCCGTAGCCCGGGCCATCCGCCGCAACCGGGTGGGCATCTCACCGAAGAAGCGCCCAGTGTCGTTCATCTTTGTCGGCTCCACCGGCGTCGGCAAAACGGAGCT
>CAUBQU010000226.1 GCA_958438185.1 uncultured Oscillospiraceae bacterium | reverse complement strand
ATATAGTCCCCCTCGACATAGGTCCGCCGGACCGGCAGATCAAAGAGGGACTGATCTACATCCAGCCGGCTGCCGGAGGAAAACTGGAACAGGGGGTTCAGGCCGCTGCCGTCGCTGAGCTCTTCAAAGCCATCAAAGGCCAGATACTGCTTATAGTCGGTGTTGTTGGTGTCGGGATCATTCATGAAATCAATGAACGCCTGCTTGTTGATGGTATCGACGTTCACCGCTTCGTAGTCAAGCCACCATCTGACACTGTTGAATTTGCTGCGGAGGTCTTCGGGATAGCTGCTCCAGTATTTGTAGAGGACCCGCATCGGCGTACTGCCGTAGCCTGCCACGGAGCCAAACCGGATGCAATCCTTGTTGACACTGGTGTAATTCGAAGTCGCCTCCGGGGCTGTGGCCATCGTCGCCCAGCAAAGCTTGGGGGCGTAGTTGTAAAAAACCGTACCCGAGATGAATGTGCCCATCAGGCCGCCAGCGCATGCGCCGGTACCGCCCGTGGCTTTGATCTTCCCGGTATAGCCCTCGGACTGGGTATAGCCGCAGCGGATCAGATCCGTGAGATCGCTTGCGCCGATGAGACCGCCTGCAACCGCCCAGCCGGGGTTATTGGGCTGGGCAAATTGTCCTTCATGGTCCGATCCGGTGCTCTCGTACTTTGCGTAAGCGCTGACGGAGGTATCGCGGCAGACCACATTGGTCAGCGTCGCGTTCGCCGCACTGCCAACTACGCCACCGGCATGGCAGACACCGTAGTCGCCGTTGTGCGCCGCGCTCACGCTGCTATTCAAAACGGTGCAGTAAAGCAGGCTGCCGCCGTTGACGTATCCGGCGATGGCGCCGGCATACAGTTTCGTAGGTATTTCACTGGTGCCTTTGAAGTTGTTCTGCGCATTGATGCGTATATTTTCCACGCGCAGATTCCGCACCGTGCCGGTGACCTCGCCGAACAGACCGACGCAGCCAGCCGTACCCGTGCCGCCAGAATACAGGGTCGTGTCAATTGTGCAGTTGGAGATCGTATAGCCGTTGCCGTCAAAGCTGCCGGTGAATTTCTTGATGGTGCCGGCAGCCAGATTGCTGTAATCCAGATTCGCCTTCAGCACAAAGTGCTCGTCACTGTGCTGCTTGATGGAATTAAACTGCACTTCTGTCTTGACCACATAGGGATAGTCCGCCGTGCCCAAGCCCGCAGCGAAGGTGTCGCCGCCTGTTTCTTCGTAGACCGTGATGGTATAGGTGTGGACGGTCTGGCCGCCAAAGCTCACGTGCAGCTTTTCGGTATAAGGTCCGCTGGGGGTAACGGGGATGATGACCGTGGAGCCTTCCCCACCGCTGCTGCTTCCCCCCATTTCATCCTTTGCTTTGATGTGGACATAGTAGTCATCGTAGATCGTGAGCGTACTACCCTTCTCCACGCTCAGCTTCGCGATACCGGCAAAGGCGTCGCAGAATTCGTCATCGAAGTAGTTTTTCAGCTCTTCCGCCGGGTCCGCCAGCCAGAAGCTGCCGCCGCGCTCGGCCCCAAAGCCGTTATAATCCACCGCCCGGTTCAGGAGCGTTCCTTCGCCGGTCTGATAGACCAGGGAAATGGGCGCATCGCTGTGGTAGTTACTGCGCATATCGGCCAGGACACAGCCCGCCGTCAGCTCCACAGAGCTCCAGAGGGCGGCGATCGTGGTGTCGATCTGGCCCTGGGTCAGCTTGGTGCCGAAGTCCGTCGTGTAGACGCCGCCGTTTGTGTCGATGACGCCGGTCTGATACAGGGCGATGGCCTGCTCATAATAGACACCCATGACATAGGCGTAGTAGAGATAGCTGATGATATCCTGGGTGCTCTCGGCCGCCTTGGCCCGGGCGTCTTCCTCACTCATGCCGCCGTCTTTATAGGCCAGGATGTAGTACTGGGAGAGAACGTCGATGACGCTGCCGGGGCTCGAATAGATATACTTGCCCTGCAGATACCGGCCCAACTTATCGACCGCCGAGTGCAGGCTGCCGCTGTATTCCACGTCCTGCAGCTGGTAGAACTGGTCGAAGAGGTTCTTCTGGTACTCGTCTGTCGCGCCGTTTGCCAGCATATTCGTCATCAGCTTGTCGTAATAGCTGATGCCCTCGTAATATTCGTTGAAGAAATCAAAGAACGTGTCGAGGTATGTACTGTATTTGAGCTCAAGCTTCGTGTCCTTGATCTGCTGGCTCAGGCCCTCCATCTGCTGGGACAGGCTGCGCAGGCCGTTTGTGACCGTGCTCTGCAGCTGATAGATGGCGGCGTTGTTCTTCTCCAGCTGGGCGTTGATGCCCTTGAGCTCGGCCTCCACCTGACTCAGGTCGACCTTCTGGATGATGGTCTCCTGGGTCGAGCCCCCGGCGCTGCCGCCGAAGTCGATGCCGGTGAAGTCCGCCGCGGCATACTTGAACATCGCCAACACGCCCTTACCGGCGCCCTTGTCGGCGTCGTTCTTGCAGGCTTTGATACAGCCGTTGACGATCGAGGTACACATCTTCAGCCCGGTCCCAATGACCGCACCGATGACGGCGTCCGCCTGGGGCGTCATGGTCGGCACCGCAATGCCAAAGACCATGGCCAGGCACAGCAAAATGCTGAGCAGCTTTTTTTCATAGGTTCCTCCTTATTGCGCTTCCCGCGCTGTGTTCCGTGCCAGCTCCCCTTCAAAGCCCAGCTCCGCCTGGCGTACGGTGCTGGCAATCATTTTCTCCGCGGCGGACCGCAGGTCCGCCTGCACGATCTGCTCGATGACCGGCGCGTACGCCGCCTCCGGGACCTCATAGAGCCGATAGCAGCAGGACAAAAACCGCCGCAGCTTTCGTTCCATGGTAAAGTACATATCACATTTGCGCGCCATAAACCCCCGAGTCACGCTGGCTGAGGCGATCTCCAGCTCAAAGAAATCGTTCTCATGCGCCTGGGGCAGATACGGCCGGAAGATCTCGCAGAGCCTGCCCAGCATACTGCGGTAGATGAAATCCGACGTCGTCGGCAGCGTGTAAGCCGTGACGTACAGCTCCCGCAGGGGCTCTGACAGCTCTGTGA
>CAUBQU010000225.1 GCA_958438185.1 uncultured Oscillospiraceae bacterium | reverse complement strand
CAGATGCAGTGGAAGCGTCCGCCGTCGTTTTTGTCGGTGAGGGCGGCGAAGTAGCAGCTGCTGCTGTCGGGCAGGTCGGGGTTGCGGTCCAGCATGCTGTAGCCCTGGTAGTAGAAGCCCGGGCCGCTGGTGCAGAGGGCGACGATCTTATCCTGATAGATGCCCGCCATGACGAAGTCCTCATAGGTCTTCGTCCCGTAGACATACCAGGTGTAGCCCTCCAGGCAGCTGAGCTGCTCGCTGGGCTGCCCGGCCATGGCGATGAGCTGCGCCCGGGTCATGCCGATCTGGTAGCTCTTGCCGCCGACCTGGACGGAGTCACTGGTCCCGGCGGGGATCTCTTCGCCGGGGGTCGGGTCGTTGCTGGGGTCGTCATCGTAGCGGTTTAAAAAGCGCATCAGAATGGAGGCAACCTGGCTGCGGGTGGCGGTCCCGGTGGGGCTCAGGGTCGTGCGGTTCGTACCGGAGACGATGCCGATGGCGACGGCCCAGCGGAAGGCGTCCAGCGCGTAGCTCGAGACGCGGCTGCGGTCGCGGAACTGGGACAGGGAGTTGCGGGCGCTGGTGTCGTAGCCCTGCAGGTTGGCGTAGCGGAAGAGGATGGCGACCATCTGCTCCCGGGTGATGCTGCGGTCCGGCGCGTAGGCCAGACCCTGGGCGGTGTTCTCGCCGTAGACGACGCCGCAGTCCGCCGCCCACTGGACGGCGTCATAGTACCAGGCGCCGGGCTGGACATCCAGGAAGCTCGTTTGCCCGGAGGCCGACGGCTTGCCGCTGCTGCGGTGCAGGACGGCCACCAGCATGGCGCGGCTCATCTGGACGTCCGGGCCGAAGCGGGTCTCGCTGACGCCGCTGAACAGGGCGTTTTCATAGCAAAATTCCACGGCGCTGTAATACCAGGCGCTTTGCGGCGTATCCGTAAAGGGGACACCGGCGGCTTGGGCCGCGGGGACGGCGGCCAGCAGCATGGCCAGGCAAAGCAGCAGCGCTAAGACTCTCTTTTTCATGTGCGTTCTCCTTCTTGCTGAGATCATGGGTGTGATTCTGCTTGCGATCCGGCGCAGGCGCGCCGGGTATCATTTACTATCCCAGTATACCACAGCCCGGCAGCACTTCGCAAGGGGAAATCCGGCCCTTTCACGGCAATTGCCGCAGGAGGACGGAGAACGTGATCGTGCCGCCGTGGCATTCGGCCCAGATGCGGCCGTGGTGCGCTTCGACGGTCTGGCTGGCGATGGCAAGGCCCAGGCCGAAGCTGCCGCTGGCGCTGCGGGCTGGGTCGGCCCGGTAAAAGCGCTTGAAGAGGTTTGCAAGCGCCGCAGGCGGCAGGGGCGGGGCCTCGTTTGTTACCGTCAGCAGGCAGCGCCCATGGCTCTGGGGCTGCAGGCGGACGACGACTTCGCCGCCGGTGGCGTACTTCTGCGCGTTGTCAAGCAGGATATCCACGACCTGCCCCAGGGCTTGGGCATCGCCCGAGACCTGCAGGCCGCCTGTGATCTCGTCGCGCAGGGTCAGGCCCCGCTCGTAGAAGAGGGCTTCAAAGGGAAGCATCCGCGTCTGGACCAGCTGGCTCAGGTCCAGGGGCGTCAGGGCGGGGCGCTGGCTGCCGCTGTCCGCCCGGGCCAGGGTCAGCAGCTGCTCGACCAGGGCGCGCATCTGCCGGGCCATGGTCAGGATGCTGGAAGCTGCGTGGGCGGTGCGGTCCGGGGTGCTGGCCGGGTCCTGCAGCAGCTCTGCGTTCGTGAGGATGACGGTCAGCGGCGTTTTTAATTCATGGGAGGCGTCGGCGACAAATTGCCGCTGCTGCTGCCACGCCGCCTCGACAGGGCGGACGGCCCAGCGGGCCAGCAGAATGCTGAGGCCCAAAAAGAGCAGCAGACTCAGCGCGCCGATGACAAGGCATGTCCGGACCAGGTGCTGCAGCGTCGCGATCTCGCTGGAGATATCCGCAAAGAGCAGGTAGCAGATCTGCCCGTGCTGCGTCCGATAAAACCGGAGGTGGTAGGAACGCAGGACGCCGGTATCGGCGTCAGACGCGGCGGCCTCCTGGATGACCTGGCTGAGAAAGGCCGCGTCATTTAGATCATAATAGCCGCCGATGGCCGTGATCTGCCCCCAGGTCGTGTACTGCACGGCGAAATAGGGCTGGGGCATCTGAGAAAACTGCTGGCTAGCTGACACTGGGCGGAAGGGGTCCTCCGCCAGCTGCTGCAGCATGGTGACGGACGCTCGCGCCAGGCTCTGGCTCGTCGAGCCGTAGACCAGGCCGAAGATCACGCACAGCATGATCGTGACGATGGCCATGGTGATGCAGATGAATTTGAGCCGTAGTTTTTTAAGCATCTTCTGTGACCTCCAAATGGTACCCCAGGCGCCGGATGGCGGCGATCTGGAGATTGGAGCCGATGCTGCGGAGCTTTTTCCGCAGGAAGCCGACATAGACCTCGACATGGTTCTCCGTGGCGTTGGAATCGTAGCCCCAGACCCGGGCGAGGATCACTTCCTTGGAAAGATTCTGCCCCTTGGCCTGCAGCAGCAGCCGCATGACGTCAAATTCCTTCGCCGAGAGCCGGACGGACTGGCCGCCGCAGACCAAAATGCCCGTTGAAAGGTCCAGGGACGTGTTGCCGTAGACCATCTCGTCGACCTGGCTGCCCTGGCGGCGCAGCAGGGCGTTGATACAGGCCAGCAGCTCCCGGGTGTCAAAGGGCTTGGTCAGATAATAGTCGGCCCCGGCGTTGAGCCCGGCGATCCGGTCCTCCACGCCGGAGCGGGCCGTCAGCATCAGGATCGGCGTCCCGCAGTGCTTGGCGCGGACGGCGCGGGCGACGGCGTAGCCATCCAGCTTCGGCATCATCACATCGAGAATTAGAAGGTCGTAGATGCCAAGCTCGGCATACTCCGCACCGCTCTCGCCGTCGTAGACGGCTTCCACATCGAAGCCCTTCTGCTCTAACAGCGTCTGGAGCGTATCGGCCAGCAGCTTTTCATCTTCAATGATCAAAATTTTCATAAAACACCTCCCAGTGGGGATATTCTTCTGATATCACTATTATACTATGGGAC
>CAUBQU010000224.1 GCA_958438185.1 uncultured Oscillospiraceae bacterium | reverse complement strand
CCCCCTGGGGCGCTGCAGCACCCCAGGGGGCCGGGTGCGGGTGTGGGCCCGCGCCCTAGAAAAGAAAGGAAATAAGGTAGATGAAGAAGCTAGTCAATTTGTGTGGGGAGCACTGCTCCCCTATTTGGCCCGACGGGCTTACTTGACGATCTTCGTCGCAAACCGCTGCAGGATGGCAGCTGCCTGGGCGCGCGTTGCGTTGGCCGTCGGCTGCAGGGCGTTGTTGCTGCCGTAGAGGAGCTCAGAAGCGACTGCCCACTGCAGGTCTGCCGTTGCCCAGCTGCTGATGGCAGCAGCATCAGAGTAACCGGACAGATCCGTCGTCGCAGTGACGTCGATCTTCTTGAAGCTTGCATAGCGGCGCATCATCGCGGCCATCTGCTCGCGGGTGATGTTGCCATCCGGGCTGAACGTCGTGTCGCTGGTGCCGTAGACCACGCCATTGGCGTTGGCCCAAGCGACTGCATCGGCGTAGTACGCGTTGGCGGCGACATCCGTGAAGCTTGCGCTGCTGGTGACTTCGGGCTTGCCTTCCATGCGATAGAGCATGGTGACGAACATGCCGCGGGTCAGGGCTTCGTCCGGCGCAAACGTCGTATCCGTCGTGCCATACATCAGCTCGTTCTCGTAGACATACCGGATGCTGTCCATGTACCAATCCTGGGTCAGGTCGGTGAAGGGCAGCTCGATGGGTTCGTCAGGCTTTTCAAACTCAGCGATCCGCGCTTCGGCGGCTGCCAGCTTGTCCAGCGCATCCTTGGAGACCAGTGCCTGCTGGGCTTCGGTCAGCGCATCGAATGCAGCGCGTGCTGCCTCGACGGCTTCCTTGTTCTCCAGTGTCAGGTCCGCCGCGGCGGGCAGGGCGTTGATGGTCTCTTCGACCTTGGCAGCGGCAGCCTTATCGGCTTCTGCAGCTTCCAGCTTGGCAAGGGCATCTTCTGCAGCCGTCAGCTTCTCCAGCGCTTCCTTGGAGACCAGCGCCTGCTGGGTCTCGGTCAAGGCGTCGAAGGCAGCTCTCGCTGCTTCGATTGCGTCCTTGCTTTCCAGCGTGACATCGTCCGCGGCGGGCAGCTTCACAAGCGTCGCCGTGACCTTATCCGCTGCTGCCTGGTCAGCTGCCGCGGCCTGGGCTGTCTTGGCAAAACGGACGGCGTCATAAAGGGCATAGTACTCTTCGCCGTAGTCGGCGACCTTGGCGTTCAACCGCTCTTCGGAGATGCCCTTGACAGCCTCGAGGGCCTTTTCAACGGCGGCGACAGAATCGGCGGCATACTGGGCCTTGTTTTCCAGGATCTCGTTTGCCTTGGCGATCTGTGCATCCAGCCGGGCCTTGCTCACCGCGCAGGAGAGCCAGCCGACCTGGGTGCCGCCGTAAATGGCGTTGTACGCGTCGCACATGTACATCGGGATCTGGCTGCCGACGGAGTCGGAGCCGAAGCTATTCTTCATGCTGTTGTACAGGACGGCGACGGCGTCATGCCCGTCATCCTGGTTGATCCACGGGGTGTCCTTGGCCACGTTCAGGCCGGAGACGCCTGCGATGCCGGAGCAATCATACTGCGCCGCATGCAGCGCGGACAGGCCCAGGACAACGCAGCCCTTGGAGATCGCCGAGGACGTGCCCGCACCGGACAGGCCCTTGGCCATATCCTCCGCGACATTCGTCACGAAGATGTTTGCCGTGTTGGAATACTTATCCAGATGGTTGGCAACGATCGTCGCTGCCCAGCCGCCGATATCGGGACCCATGGAGAAGCTTGTCGCCCAGCCGACGGCCTGGTCCATCGGGACCGTGACACCGCTGACACCAGCCGCTTCAATGGCCAGCGTGTTGAAGACCGGCACGGACCACATACCGGACACGCCCTCTTTCTTCATCTTGGCGACATAGTTGACACCCTGATAATCGTAGGGGTTCTCGCCCATCTGCACGATGGCAAGGATATGGGCGCCCGGCTGACCGGCGGAGTTGTTGGAGGTATCGTAGAGGTAATCAAAGTCCTGGATCTGGTCGCCCAGTGCGGCATAGGCACCCCAGACATCCCAATAGCCATTCAGGACCGTCTTGCGCATGTAAGAGGCGCGGGTCTGATAATAGGCCTCCTTGACCATGCCTTCCGTCGTCGCGGTATCGACATTGGCCCAGACCTTGACGGTGAACGTGCGGGTCTCGACAGACTCGCCGCTCTGGACGCTGGCCGTCAGCGTGACATTGGCGTCAGGCTGGCCGATGGCCGGGCGCGTCAGGGTGCCGTCGGCTGCGATGACCTCCGGCATGGAGGACGTCCAGGTGATGGCCGAGCCGTGCGCGCCCTCTGCCGCCAGGGGCAGGTTCGTCAGGTACTCCGGCAGCAGGGACAGGGCTTCGGCATCCTGATAGGCATTGTCGCCGCCCGCGCCGCGTTCTGCCGCGACCTTGACGGCGAATTCCTTCTCCAGCTTCTCCTCGCCGATCTGAGCCGTGATAGTCAGCACAACGGTCGTATCCACGGCAGGGCGGGTCACCTTGCCGTCGTTTGTGATGACATCCTCGTTGGAGCTGACCATGGACAGCGCAGCGCCGTTGGCGCCCTTGGCAGGAATGGAGAAGTCCTCCAGGACCGTCGCCGGGATCTCAATGGCGTTCAAGTCTGCCTGCAGCAGGTCCTGCACATTGTAATCAAACGTGAACGTCGCGAGGATCGCACGGTCGTTTGCGTAATCGGAAATGGCCATCAGGGCCGCCGCCTGATATTGGGCGGAGTCATAAAGATCATACTTGTTGCGCTTGGACAGCAGCTCTTCGTAGACTGTGTCAGCGCGCTTTGCAAAGTCTGCCTTCTTGCTGTTGCTGGTCGCCAGATGCTTGGCCTCGACCAGAGCGGAGAGGTAGGCCGACTTCGTTTCCAGGTTTGAGCCCATCGCGCCGCCGTCATAGCCCGCATTCAGGACGGTCATAACATCGAAGAAGGCGCTGGTGGCTTCCTTGCCCAGCTTTTCATCCCCAGCAAAGCGGGCCATCAACAGGGCAAAGTTGGCGTTATCCAGCATCGCATAGGCTGCGTTTCTGGAGCCGCCGGTGCCGTCGACCTT
>CAUBQU010000223.1 GCA_958438185.1 uncultured Oscillospiraceae bacterium | reverse complement strand
CCCCGGCAGGGCAGAGCATCGCAGAGAAAAAGGCTGCACAGAAAAACGCCGGGTATGACCGCGGCGCGGTAGAAAAAGAGATGTATCGCCAGTATGGCGTGGAGCGGGACGCACCCACCGGCAGCCTGCCGTCGCACGACGTGCAGGATCAGCTGGTCAATGCGATCCTAGATGAAGAGCTGGGCAGAAGCCACCCGGCAGAACCGGCGCAGGCGGAGGAAATCAGGCCGGAGCCTGATCTGCAGTCCGATGCGGCGCTGCCGCCGGAAGATGGGGCGCAGGACCCGGCGGATCTGCCGTCCCAGCCCAAAAAACGGGGCAAGCGGATCGCCATTATCGCGGGGATCATCGTCGCGGTGCTGGCGCTGGCCTATGGCGTGCTGGCGCTGCTGGACTCGGGCCGAATTTTGGAAAATGTCGTCGTCGCGGGTGTCGATGTCGGCGGAATGCGTAAGACGGAGGCCATCACAGCGGTGGACGCCGTCGCGGCGGCCTATGAGCAGAATACGATGACGCTGCATTTTTCCGACGGTGATGAACGCATCACGCCGCAGCAGAGCAAGCTGCAGCTGGATGTCAAGGGCGCGGTGGGCGCGGCGTACCGCTATGGCCGGGTCCTGGGTGTCTCTATCCCCGGCGTGACGAAGGCCCCGGCGAAAAAAACGGCGGTGGATGTGGAAAAATATCTCTCGCTGGATGAGGATGCCATCAAGGCACTGCTGCAAAAGCGGGCGGAGGCGGCAGAGAGCAAGCTCTCCCAGCCCACGGTCGAAGTGAAGCCCATGGACGAAGCCCCGGCCAGCGATGATGCGCAGACATCGGACACGTCGTCAGATGCATCAGAGGACACGCCGGAGGATCCGGCGGACACCAGCGCGGACGCCGGGACCGGCAAAGCGCCGCAGTTGATGACGATCACCCTGGGCACGGCGGATCGCCGCCTGGATGTCGACACGGCCTATCGGCAGATTTTAGAGGCCTATGGCGTCAACGATTTTAACGACGTCACCATCGACTATGACGAGACGCTGCCGGAGCAGGTCGATGTGCAGGCATTGTTTGACCAATACTGCACCCCGGCGGAGGACGCCTATTATGATACCGAGACCTACAGCATCGTCCCGGAGGTCCTGGGCTATGGCTTTGACCTGGACGAGGTGACGCAGCAGGTAGCTGAGGCCGAGGAAGGCACCATTCTGCTGATCGAATTGAAGGATATGCCTCCGGAGATGACGGAGGAGAAGCTGAAGGAGTCCCTGTTCTCGGACGACCTGGGCTCCTACGATAGCCCGCATACGGCGATCCCGGCCCGGACGAAGAACCTGGAGCTGGCCTGCGCGGCCATTGACGGGACGATTTTGAACCCCGGCGATGTCTTCTCGTTTAACGACGTGGTCGGCGAGCGGACGAGCGAAAAGGGCTATCAGCCTGCGGCGATCTATACCAGCGGTACGACGACGGACGAAGTCGGCGGTGGTGTCTGCCAAGTGGCGTCGACGATCTATATGTGCGCGCTGAAGGCGGATCTGGAGATCGTCGAGCGGGCGTGCCACCAGTTTACTGTGACGTATGTCCCCATGGGGATGGATGCGACGGTTTACTGGGGCTACCAGGATTTCAAATTCCGGAATAACACGGAATACCCCATCCGGGTGGACGCCAGCGTCTCCGGCGGGTATGTGCACATCAAGCTCTGCGGGACAGAGACAAAGGATTACACCATTGAGATGACCTATGAGATCCTCTCGACCAGCAGCCCCTCAACGATCGAGCGCGTCATCACCGACGGCAGCTATGCCAATGGCGAGGTGATTCAGGCACCGCACACGGGCTACCGGGTCGTCTCTTATAAGCATAAGATCGGCGCGGACGGCAAGGAGATCTCCTGCGACGTCGAGGCATACAGCACGTATATCAAGACGGACCGCATCATCGCTGTCGTCCAGCAGCCCAGCACGCCGAGTACCCCCAGTACGCCCAGCACCCCGGAGACGCCGAGTACGCCCAGTACCCCCGGCGGTGATTCCGGCGGCGGCGATTCCGGTGGTGGCACGACCCCTGGCGGAGACTCCGACGGCGGTACAACGCCCGGCGACGATTCCGGCGGTACGACCACGGGCGGCGACGCTGGCGCATAGAGAAACGAACAAACGCGAAAAACGCTGCCGCACTCCAATGCGGCAGCGTTTTGTCATGCGCAAAAAGGGCGCGGCCTGGGAAATTCCAGGCCGCGCTGCGTTTTAGAAAATACTGTGCTCAGCAGTCGTCGTAGTCGGCAAATTCTTGCTCGATCTCGCTGCGGCGCCAGGGCATTTTTTGGATCAGCTCATCCTTGGAGGGGAGCTTGCTCTTCATTTCGCCGCAGGGGCAAAGTGCCACCAGCTTATCCCAAAAGACGCCCAGCAGGCACAGCGCGCCGGCGATCGCGGCGATGGCTGCGGCCAGAGATACCAAAACTTTTGCGGTTTTTTTCATGGTTGATTCCTCCTGTTGGTTGAAACTCGCTGCGAAGTTTGCTTAAACGCGTACGATAAAATCGGCCTTGCGGGGCTTGGCCTCCGGGTCCTGTGCCGGATAGCCCAGGATGCAGTGGGCCACGGCGGCGTAATTTTCACCGATGCCCCACTTTTTCAGCAGCGCCTTGCCTTCGTCCGTGGCGAAGACCTTTTTCGCGCGGTGGATCCAGCAGGAGCCGACGCCCAGGCTGTGGGCCGCGGCCATCAGGTTGCCCATGATGAGAGAGCCGTCCTCCAGATAAGTGGGGATGTTCGTGTCGGCCAGGACGACGCAGACCATCGGCGCGCCGTAAAACGGCTTGGCGTCCGGCTTGCCCCATGCTTCCGCATTGAGCCGCTCCAGCAGATCCAGGGTCGGCTTGTCCTGCACGACGACGATTTTGCCGCTCTGGGCGCCCTTGCCGCAGGCGGCGTAGGTCCCGGCTTCCAGGATCTGGGCCAGGTCCTCTTCCCGGACCTGCTCCGGCTGATAGGCCCGAATGCTTCTGCGTGCGATCAGTGTTTTGATAAAATCATTCATCTTTTGTTAACCCCTTTCCAACGTGTATGGATTACCAG
>CAUBQU010000222.1 GCA_958438185.1 uncultured Oscillospiraceae bacterium | reverse complement strand
GAGTGGACACTAGAACCTGAATCTAGCGAGTCTGCCAATTCCACCACTCGCGCATCTTATTTTTTGCTGTCTCGCGACTGCTCATATATATTAGCACGGGGATCGGCGTTTGTCAACTGCTTTTTTGCGGTTTTTTCGAGTTTTTCAGATGCGGTGCGAAAGAAAAGCCGGGCGTGCTGCCGGCTACGGCAGTACGCCCGGGGAAATCTGAGAAAATGGGAAACGGACGGCTCAAATCACAGCAGCGTCATGATCGCATCGGCGTACTGGGCGGCGGTGGCGCCGTCGGGGCGGCCGGTGATCTTGACATCGCAGCGGTCCATCGCGGCAAGAAGCCGGTCAGCGGCGTCGTTTCTGGCGATGTGCCGCAGCATCAACTCCGCGGCCTTCAGGATGCTGGCGGGGTTGGCGTAGTCGCCGCGGCCCTCTTCCATCATGCGCAGGCCGGAGCCGTGGACGGCTTCAAACATGGCGTACTGGTCGCCCATATTGGCGCTGCCGGCGGTGCCGACGCCGCCCTGCAGCTGGGCCGCTTCATCGGTGATGATGTCGCCGTACAGGTTCGGCAGGACGAAGACCTGGAATTTCTCCCGGGTGCCGGGCTTGACCAGGTTGGCGGTCATGATGTCGATGTAATAATCCTCGGCCGTGATGCCCGGATAGTCCTTGGCGATCTCGTGGCACAGCTCAGAGAATTTACCGTCGGTCTTTTTCATGATATTGGCCTTGGTGACGATGGAGACATGGGTCTTGCCGTTGTTCTTGGCATATTCAAAGGCAGCGCGGGCGATGCGGCGGGTACCGGCGTCCGTCGTGACCTTGAAGTCCATGACCAGGCCTGGAGCTTCGACGCCGCGGCTGCCCAGGACATATTCGCCCTCGGTGTTCTCACGGTAGAAGATCCAGTCGATCTTTTCTTCCGGGACGCAGACCGGGCGGACATTGGCGTAGAGGTCCAGCTCCCGGCGCAGAGCAACATTGGCGCTCTCCATGGTGCCGCCCTTGGGGGTCGTCGTCGGCCCCTTCAGGAGGACGTCGCAGGTCTTGATCTCGGCCAGCACGTCGGCAGGGACAGCCTCGCCCTTTGCCAGACGGTTTTCGATCGTCAGACCGGGGATGTTCTTGAGGACGATGCGGCCAGCGGCGATCTCGTCTGCCAGCAGCTTGCCCAGCACCCGCTCAGACTGGTCAACGATGATGGGGCCGATGCCGTCGCCGCCGATGACGCCGATGGTGACCTTCTCCAGCTTTGTGAAATCCTTCGCCGGAGCGGCGTGCTCCATCGCTTCCGCCCGGGCCATCTGCTCTGTCAGTAAGGTGCGGAATGCCGCACATGCCTGTTCTACCTGTGTCATATTAACCCTCCCGTGTGTAGTTCAGAAGGCCGCCGGCCTTCAGGATGTCCTTCTGCCGCTGGGTAAAGTGGCAGGTCAGCTTGCAGGTCTCGCCGTTTTCCAGCGACGCGGTGAGCTCACCGCGGTCCATGCCGGAGAAGATGTCCCCGATGGTCAGCGTCGCGCCCTGGGCGATCTTTTCATAATCGGCCGGGTCGGCAAATGTCAGGGGCATGATACCGGCGTTGATCAGATTCGCCGCGTGGATGCGGGCGAAGCTCTTGGCAATGACGCAGCGCACGCCCAGATACATCGGCACCAGCGCTGCATGCTCCCGGGAAGAACCCTGGCCGTAGTTGCTGCCGCCGACGACGATGCTCTGTCCGGCTTCCTTGGCTCGCTCTGGGAACGTCTTGTCGCAGACGCCGAAACAGAACTGGGACAGGAACGGGATATTGGAGCGGTAGGGCAGGATCTTGGCGCCGGCGGGCATGATGTGGTCCGTCGTGATATTGTCGCCGACCTTCAGCGTGACGGGCAGGCTGAGCTGATCGTCCATGGGGCGGCTCTGGGGGAATTTTTTGATATTCGGGCCCCGCAGGACTTCCACGGCGTCGGCTTCTTCCGCACTGGCCGGGGCCAGAACGGCGCTGTCGTCGATGCGGAAGGCGTCCGGCATCGTGACGGCGGGAATTTCGCCCAGCAGCTGCGGGTCGGTGATGTAGCCTGTCAGCGCGGCGGCGACGGCGGTCTCCGGGGAGACCAGGTAGACCTGACCGTCGGCGGTGCCGGAGCGGCCTTCAAAGTTACGGTTGAACGTCCGCAGGCTGACACCGCCGGAGTTGGGAGAGAAGCCCATGCCGATACAGGGGCCGCAGGCGCATTCGAGGATTCGCGCACCGCTGGCGATGATATCTGTCAGCGCGCCGCAGTCGGCCAGCATTGTCAGGACCTGCTTGGAGCCGGGGGAGATGGAGAGGCTGACCGAGGGATCAATGGTCTTACCCTTCAGCAGGGCTGCGACCTTGAGCATATCAAACAGAGAGGAGTTGGTGCAGGAGCCGATGCAGACCTGGTCGACCTTCGTGCCCTTGAGGGAGGAGACCTTGACGACATTGTCCGGGCTGTGCGGGCAGGCAATCATAGGCTCCAGCGTGTCGAGGTCGATGTCAATGATGCGGTCATAGACGGCGTCCGGGTCGCTGGACAGGGGCGTATAATCCGCTTCGCGGCCTTCGGCCTTCAGGAAGGCCCGGGTGACCTCATCCGAGGGGAAGATGGACGTTGTCGCGCCCAGCTCCGTGCCCATGTTCGTGATGGTGGCCCGCTCCGGAACAGACAGGCTGGCGATGCCCTCGCCGCCCCATTCGATGATCGCGCCGACGCCGCCCTTGACCGAGAGGAGCCGCAGCAGCTCCAGGCTGATATCCTTCGCGGTGACGAACGGGCGCAGATGGCCGGTCAGATTGACCTTGAACATCTTCGGCATGGTGATATAATACGCGCCGCCGCCCATGGCGACTGCCACGTCCAGACCACCGGCACCCATGGCCAGCATGCCGATGCCGCCGCCGGTGGGCGTGTGGCTGTCCGACCCGATAAGGGTCTTGCCGGGCTTGCCGAAGCGCTCCAGATGGACTTGGTGGCAGATGCCGTTGCCGGGCCGGGAGAACCAGATGCCGTGCTTTTTTGCGACGGACTGGATATAGCGGTGGTCATCGGCGTTTTCAAAGCCGGACTGCAGCGTGTTGT
>CAUBQU010000221.1 GCA_958438185.1 uncultured Oscillospiraceae bacterium | reverse complement strand
CCTCTGTGACACTGCTGGCCGTGGGAGATGACCTGATGCACATCACCTGTGTCAACGCGGGCAAGCAGGCAGACGGAAGCTATGATTTTAATTACATGTTCGATTACTTCCGCGACTGCGTGCAGAGCGTGGATTTGGCTTGCATCAATCAGGAGACGCCCTTCGTCAATGACCCGGCCCAGTATAGTAACTACCCCTGCTTCGGCGGCCCGACGGCCATCGGCGACGCGCTGGTGGAGACGGGGTTCGACGTCGTCACCCACGCGACGAACCATATCTGGGACAAGGGCGAGGTCAGCTTCTATGACACGCTGAATTTCTGGAAGAAATACCCGGACGTCACTGTCCTGGGCATCCACGAGACCCAGGAGGACGCAAAAAAGATCCGGACGGTCAATAAAAACGGGATCGTGATCTCCTTTTTGAATTATACTTATGGCCTGAACGGCTTCGTCGCGACGGAGGACTGGATGGTCGACCTGCTGGACGATAAGGACCGCATTGCCGACGATATCGCCCGGGCCAAGGCGTGCTCGGATATCCTGATCGTCTTTGCCCACTGGGGCACGGAGTACATGTTTGAGCCGGTGCAGGATCAGCTGGACTGGGCCCAGTTTTTTGCCGACGAAGGCGTCGACGTCGTCATCGGCGGGCATCCCCATGTGCTGGAGCCACTGGATGTCGTGACGGGGAAGAACGGCAACGAGATGATCTGCTACTACTCCCTGGGCAATTTTATCTCCCACCAGTCGAATAACTACCAGATGCTGGGCGGCATGGCCAGCCTGACGATCACAAAGAACGACGACGGCACCCGGGTGACGGAATACACCCTGGAGCCGACGATGACCTGGATCAAGCAGGGCCAGCAGGGCAAGCTGTTTTACGGCATGCGCCTGCGGGATTATACCGATGATATGGCAGCCATCCACACTGTGCCCTCCTGCGGCGTCCAGACGATGTGGGACCTGTATTATGACATCGTCGGCGATACGCCCGAAGCCCAGGTGCCCGGCACCCGGGACGAGAGCGGCAGCGCGACCGGTGAAACCGATCCGGGAACAGAGACGCAGCCAGATACTGCGGCTTGATTAACTTGATTAAAACACGAAAATCCCGGCCCGTTCTAGGGCCGGGATTTTCGTGTTTTATGGGGCGGCGATCAGCGCAGGCCGAGGGTGTACAGCTTGTCACGCAGGGCGCGGATGTAGCTGGCGTCGCAGCCGCGGCAGCCGCCGATGTAATCGACATAGGAAAGCGCGGGGACGATATCGTCTGCAAACTGCTGGGGGGTATAGGGCTGGGTCGTATTGCCGTTTTCATCCAGGATGGGCTTGCCGGAATTGGGCTTGAACATCAAGGGAAGGTCCGTCAGCTTGTGGTATTCTTCGATCACCTCCAGGGATTCCTCCGGGCCGAGGGAGCAGTTCATGCCGATGCCCTGGATGCCCAGGGGCGTGAGGGTATCAATGATCTGCTTGACGGTGTTGCCCATGATCGTCCGGCGGCGCTTTTCAAAGGTCATCATACAGTAGACGGGGATGCCGTATTCCACGGCGATCTTAGTGGCCACCTCCATCATGGAAAGGTCAAAGAAGGTCTGCAGCAGAATGTAGTCCGCCCCGGCCTTGACGCCGGGCTCGATCTGCTCCCGGAAGATGGAGGCGGCCTCGGCAGGCTCCAGGGGCCCGAAGGGCTTCATCAGCTGCGCCAAGGCACCGACGGCCAGGCCGACCTTTGCCCCGGTGCCCTGCAGGGCGTCCCTTGCCAGCTGGACGCCTGCTGTGACGACGTCTGCGACGGCGTAGTTGGAAAAGTGAGAGACGGACTGCCGGTTTGCGGTAAAGGTGTTGGCCATGATGTACGTCGAACCGGCGTCGTGATAGTCGCGGCAGAGCTCCTGCACCAGGTCCGGGTAACGCAGATTGAAGACCCAGACCGGGTCGTGCTCTTCGATGCCATGGGCAGCTGCTTTGGCATACAGGCTGGTGCCGACTGCGCCGTCCAGCAGGGTGATTTTTCGCTGCATAAGCCCATCTCCTGTTTATATTTTTTGTGGGGACCAAGGCAGGGCCGCCTGCGCTATGTTTTACCTATTAAAATTATAGTATTTAAGAGGATGAAAAGCAAGTGGGAAAGCTTCACGAAAAACACTGTAATCCTATAGGTAAATAGGTATATTATTGCAGAAGAAAGCCCCGGAGAACGCGATTTGCATTCTCCGGGGTCTCATGCCGGGTGTGGATCAGACAATCCGGCGGCCGCCGACAAAGCGGCTTGCGTAGTAGCTCTCGCTCAGCGCGGAGATGACAACACCGGTGCCGGAATTGGCAGCGTGGATAAACTGGCCGCCGCCAATGTAGATGCCTACATGTGTCGCTGCTGCGTTCGAGGCGTAGGTCCCGCCGAAGAGGACCAGATCGCCCGGCTGCAGATCCGCCATCGAGACGGCGTAGCCGTTGCTCAGTTGGGCGGCAGCGGTACGGTTCAGCGAATAGCCGAACTGCTTGAAGACATAGTAGGTGAAACCGGAGCAGTCAAAGCCGGAAGGAGAGGTTCCGCCCCATACGTAGGGATAACCAACGTATTTCTTGGCAAACTCCACGATCTGCTGTGCCGTAGAAGTGTTGGAGACTGCGGGTGCGGCGGCGCTGGCAGCGGGAGCGCTGGAAGTGGTCGTCGTTGTGGCAGTCGAGGTCGCAGTTGCCGCAGTGGACACGCCCGCGGTGGAGCAGGCGGTGCCGGAATTGCAAGAAGGCTTTTCGGTCAGGGTGACCAAATCGCTGCGGATGTAACCGGTCTGGCCGTTGTATACAACTTTGTACCAGTTGCAGTTGAAGCCGATGATATCGACCAACGCACCGCCGGAAACCTGCGTCACGACACTGGAAGATGTGGCGGGGCCGCTGCGTAGATTGACCACAGCGGGATTGATGGAACCATTGCCAAGATCAATGTTTTCTCTGTCTTTTACCGTTATGTAATCGGCGTGCATGTAACCGATGTACAGGTTGTAATCGACCAGATACCAATCTCCAACCTTACGAAGGTTGGAGATTGGTATCTGGTCGATTACAACCTGTACAT
>CAUBQU010000220.1 GCA_958438185.1 uncultured Oscillospiraceae bacterium | reverse complement strand
CTACGGCACAATATTGTGCTTACTTTACGAATCGTCTCTACGGCGTTATTATAATGCCAGTGAAAGGAAAACGCAAGCTTTCGAAACGAAAAACCAATTTGGAGGTACAAATCATGAAAAAAGTCGTAGCATTTCTGAACGCCAACCCCACCCAGTACCTGGCGACCGTCGGCCGCGACGGCAAAGCCAAGTGCCGCCCCTTTATGTTCGCGGGCGAGCTGGACGGCAAGCTGTGGTTCTGCACCAACAACAAAAAAGAGGTCTACCAGGACATGCAGGCAAACCCGGAGATCGAGCTCTCCGTATCCAGCCCGGAATTTGCCTGGATCCGGCTGCACGGCAGAGCCGTCTTTGAAAATAACCGGGCGGCCAAAGAGCTGTGCCTCCAGAACCCCATCGTGAAGGGCCAGTATGGCGACGCCAGCAACCCCATCTTCGAGGTATTCTATCTGGAAAACCCCCACGGCGTCATCGCCGACTTCTCCGGCAACCCGCCTTACGAATTCTAAAGGCCGCAAGAGCCCTGACCACACGAAACTTGAAAGGCCGCAGCAATTATGACGAAGCAAACTTACTTGCATCTCCTGGTGGAGCGCATCCACTCCGCCACCGTTGCGACCATCGGCGCAGATGGCCGCCCCCAGACCCGCGTCATTGACATGATGCTCTGGGACGCGCAGGGCGTGTATTTCCTGACGGCCAAGGGCAAGGCGTTTTATGCCCAGCTCATGGAACAAGGCTATGTTGCCCTGTCCGCCACGAAAGAGAAACTCTCGATCTCGCTGCGCGGCAGGATCAAAAACATCGGCAGCCGGAAGCTGGACGAGATCTTCGAAAAGAACCCCTACATGCAGTCCATCTACCCCGGCGATACCCGCAGCGCGCTGGAAGTATTTTGCCTGTATGAGGCGGACGGCGAATACTTTGATATCAGCGACCCGGCGCACATCGTCCGCGACTGCTTCGCCATCGGAAAAGCGGCCGCAGATGCACCGGGCTACTACGTTGGCGCAGGCTGCACCGGCTGCGGCCAATGCAGCGCCGTCTGTCCGCAGCGCTGCATCGACAGCAAGAAAACGCCCGCCGTCATCGACCAGCGCCACTGCCTTCACTGCGGGCGCTGCGCAGAAGCCTGCCCTGCCCGGGCCATCGAAAAGAGGAACTGACCATGAACCAGAGCGAACGGCGCTTGTTTCTCCTTCAAGCGCTCTTAACTGAGCGGCCGGAGTACCGGGGCATTGCCGTGCCGCCGGATGCCGCCCGCCAGCGGCAGCTGCTGCGGTGGCTTTTGAACGTGCGTCCCCCGCAGCGCGCCAGCGCGGAATTTCTCCAGGTCCAGGGTGCCTACCTGCAAGCGGAGACCGCCGCCAAGGGCGTCACGGACCTTGCCGATCTCGCGCCTGTCCAGCCGGGGCTGTACCTTTGGCAGGGCGATATCACAACCTTAAAATGCGACGCCATCGTCAACGCCGCAAACGCCGGCATGACCGGCTGCTATGTACCAAACCACCAGTGCATCGACAATGCCATCCACACCTACGCCGGAGTCGAGCTGCGGCTTGCCTGCGCGGCCTTGCTGGAGCAGCAGGGCCATCTTGAGCCGACCGGCCAGGCCAAGATCACCCCGGCGTTCCACCTGCCCTGCCGGTATATCCTGCACACCGTCGGCCCCATCATCGAAGGCCGCGTGACGGCGCAGGACGAAGCGCTGCTTGCCGCCTGCTACCGCAGCTGCCTGGACCTGGCCGCGGCGCGGGGGCTGGAGAGCGTCGCGTTCTGCTGCATCTCCACGGGAGAATTTCACTTCCCCAACGAGCGGGCGGCGGAGATCGCCGTCGGGACTGTGGGGGAATTTCTCAAAAAACAAACCAGTGTCAAGAAGGTGGTCTTCAATGTTTTTAAAGACTGCGACAAAGCCATCTACGCCCGGCTGCTCGGCGCAGCTTGCACGCCTGCGTGAAGCGCTGGATAAAGCAGACGCCGTCGTCATCGGTGCAGGCGCAGGGCTCTCCACTGCCGCGGGGTTTACCTACGACGGCGCGCGATTTGAAGCAAATTTTTCCGATTTTGCCGCGGAATACGGCTTTCACGATATGTACACCGGCGGTTTTTACCCCTTTCCCACGCCGGAAGCCTATTGGGCCTATTGGAGCCGATATATTTTTATCAACCGCTACCAGGACGCCCCCAAGCCGGTCTATGAGACGCTTTTGCGCCTGGTCTCCGGAAAAGACTATTTCGTCATCACAACGAATGTCGACCACTGCTTCCAAAAAGCCGGGTTTGACAAAAAGCGCCTGTTCTACACCCAGGGGGACTACGGCCTCTTCCAGTGCAGCAAGCCGTGCTGCCATGAGACGTTCGACAATGAAGCCCAGGTCCGGGAGATGGTCGCCCGGCAAAAGGATCGGAAAATTCCATCTGCCCTGCTCCCCCGCTGCCCCCACTGCGGCGCTCCCCTGACCATGAATCTGCGCGCCGATGGCAGCTTTGTCGAGGACGAAGGCTGGCACCAGGCCGCAGCCCGGTACGAGAATTTTCTCCGCACCCGCGCCGGCGGACGGCTCCTCTTTTTCGAGCTGGGCGTCGGCTCCAACACCCCCGCCATCATCAAGTACCCCTTCTGGCAGATGACCGCCCGAAACCCGCAGGCAACTTACGCCTGCATCAACCAAGCCCAAGCCGCCTGCCCCCGGGAGATCGCCCCAAAAGCGATCCTCATCAGCGCCGAGATCGGCGATACCCTGCAGTCCCTTTCCCCCGCATCCCCCATGCGCTAGCAGCCCCGCCGCAGCGCAACAGGCGGCGGGGTGCATTCTTAACAGTCGTTTTCTATCAAATTTCTTGACGAACCCAATATTTTTGTTATAATAGAGCTAATTTCACACGAAAGGAAGGAAGCACATGGAGTCTGACAGCAGCGATTGTCCTAGTAGAAAGTTGAACTGCCATCTGGTTTTGAAAGCATATCTGCGCTGCGAGATGCAGGGCGGACATGCTTTTTTGCGTCTTTCGCGGGCGCAGCCACGTACATTTCTCATGATGACAGATGACAGAAAAGGAGTTTACTTACATTGTCTACAACCACTTGTTTGATCATTATGG
>CAUBQU010000219.1 GCA_958438185.1 uncultured Oscillospiraceae bacterium | reverse complement strand
TGATGGGCCTGTCCCTGGCCAGCGATGATTCGACCAACAACAATAACTAAGATTTAACCTTTCAGAAGGAGGAATCCGAAATGTTCGGAACTCGTAAACTCGGCAAGAAGAGTGACCAGCGTAAAGCGATGCTCCGCCAGCTGACGACCGATCTGCTCGCCTATGGCAAGATCGAGACAACCTTCTACAGAGCGAAGGAAGTGCAGCCTGTCGTTGAGAAGATGATCACTCTGGGCAAGAAGCAGGGCCTGGCGAACTACCGCAGAGCGCTGTCCTATCTGACCAAAGAGGATGTTGCAAAGAAGCTGTTTGACGAAGTTGCGCCCAAGTATGCAGAGCGCAACGGCGGCTACACCCGCGTGACCCGCATCGGGCCCCGCCGCGGTGATGCAGCAGAAGTTGCAGTCATCGAATTGGTGTGATCCATCTGAAACCCCCTGCAGCGATCGCTGCAGGGGGTTTTTATGCGCTGATAAGGGGCGGAAGTGCAGGAAAAACAGATAGAAGCAGGGGAAAAATTTTCTTTCGGAATTTAGTTGACAAACGTTAACTCTTGCGCTATACTGCAAGTATAACAGCTGTTAACTACGCGAGGAGGAAGCGTTATGGATGCGATAAAATTATCTGATGGGGAGTGGAAACTGGTAAAGGCCCTCTGGCGGCGGCAGCCGCAGACGCTGGCAGAATTGGTCGCGGGCCTGCATGACGAGACTGGCTGGAGCAAATCGACGATTTTTATGATGCTCAAGCGCCTGATCGCCAAAGGCGCGGTGACGATGGATGACAGCGGAAAATACCAGGAGTATCGCGCCGCCATTGCCTACGAGGATGTGGCGCCGGAGGAGACGGAATCGTTCTTGGAAAAGGTCTATGACGGCAGCGTCGGGATGTTGGTCTCCAATTTGGTTGGCCGGGGGGCGCTGACGGACGCGGAGATTCGGGAGCTGCGGGCAATCCTTGACGCAGCAGAGGGAAAGGAGGCACCGCCATGCTGAGACAAATGATCTCTGTTTCACTGTTGATCGTCGTTGTTTTGCTGGTTCGGACGGTGTTTCGAAACAGGGTGCCGAAGCGGATGCTCTATGCCCTGTGGCTCGTCGTCCTGGTCAAGCTGCTTTTGCCAGGGACGCTGCTCTCACTGCCGGTCTTACCGGCCCATTCCCCGGCTGCACCGGCGCAGACGGCGACGGCAGCCCAGCCGGAGACGCCTGCAG
The DNA here is from genome assembly GCA_958438185.1 of uncultured Oscillospiraceae bacterium. GTDB lineage: Bacteria > Bacillota > Clostridia > Oscillospirales > Oscillospiraceae > SVMC01. The sequence goes on along the minus strand of CAUBQU010000219.1, from coordinate 1,918 downwards.
CACAGCAGCCGACGTCGACACAGCCGACGCTACAGCAGCCGTCGCCGCAGCTTGCGGCAGCGGCCAGAGCGGATGCCGCTGCGTGGAATCCCACGCTGGTTTTTCAGACCGTCTGGGCCGTTGGCAGCGGCGCCCTGGCTGTCTGGATGGCGCTGACCTGGGTCAGCTTCAATCTGCGGCTGCGGCGGACACGGCGGAAGATGGTCCAATGGGGCAGGGTCAGTATTTATGTTTCGACCGCGGTAAAAGCGCCGTGCCTGGCGGGATTTCTCCCGGCGGTCTACCTGACGGAGGACGCTGCCCGGTCCAAAGAGATCGAGCTGATCGTGCAGCATGAGCTGACACATCTGCGGCATTTGGATTTTCTCTGGTCAGCCTGTGGGACTCTGGCGGTCATCGCCTATTGGTGGAACCCGCTGGTTTGGATCGCCGCCGTTTGCGCCAAGCGGGATGCGGAGTTGGCCTGTGACGAGGCTGTCGCGGCGAAGCTGGATCCTCCGGCCCGCCTGGCGTACGCCCGGACGATCCTGGCGCAGCTGCCGTGCAAAAACCCTGGTCTGAGCCTGGCCGGGCGGCCGGTGAAGGCGCGGATCCTGTTTTTGACCAAGAAGCAGCGGAGCAGCGCCCTGTGCGTGATCCTGGCTCTGGCACTCACTGCCTTTGCCACCGGCTGCTCTGTCTCCGAGCTGACGCAGCGGGAGAGCGAGACGGCGGATGCGCCGCAGCAGGCAAGTCTGCTGGCAAACAGCCAGGGCCAGGGAACGATACAGACGCCTGAGACACCGGATGCATCAGACACCATCGCACTTTCGGCGGACGTCGCCGCCTGGGTCAGTGCCAACCTGCCGGATACGTTTGCGGTGCTGGCAAGTCAGTCGGTTTCCTTCGAGAATGCAGACTATCTGCTTCTGCTCGCGGGCACGAAGCAGACGGGGGCGAGCGGCTACACCGGCTACCAGGCCTTTGCGCTGCAGGCGCAGGACGGCGGCTACCAGCTGTATGCCTGGAGCGAAATGCAAAGCAGCGCAGATGCCGCACTGGCCTGCACGATGAAGACGGATGAGTTCAGCGCCGTCTACGGTGTCACAGCAGGCGGTTACGACGCTGCGACGGTATCCTTTGCTGACGGCAGCCAGGAGACATTGGCTCTTTCGCCGGATACGCCATATCTGGAGGCCTTCCCCGGCCGGGGGAAGGCGGTCACCGCGGTCACTCTGACAGATGGGAGCGAGACCGCCCGCTGGCCGGTCGACACGGCGGCAGGTGAGACGGATGCTTACCCTGGCGACGGCGTATGGGAGCGTGTCCACAGTCGGCTGGCTGCGGCAAGCTGGGATGGCGCTTCGGAGGAAGCCATCCAGCAGTTTGAGCTGGCGGACAGCACGGCGGCTGATGGCACCGTCTCCCAGTGGCCCCAGTATTATGGCGCATTCATTGCCTATTTTGCCAAGATGCAGGCCGATCTGCATTATCTGGCGTCCGACGCGGTCTGGACCCTGGCCCCGTCAGAGGACGGGCAGACCATGGCGGTCACCATGACGTATGGCGATGCATCGCAGACGCTGGTCTATGGCCTGGAAGGTCAAATATCCTCCAAGAATTAAATGGAAAATGGAACTGAAAACGCGGCCCCTCCCTGCTTGCAGGAAGGGGCCGCGTTGCGGTGAATCCGTTATTTTTTCTCCAGCCGCTGCTTCATATAAAGATGCGCGCTGTTTTCCAGCGTGTCATCCAGGGGCGGGAGCGTGACGTCGCCGTATTTGTAGGCGAGGGCCGTCTGCAGAATATGGTCGCAGAGGGCGGGGTTTTTCGGCAGCAGGCAGCCGTGGGAATAGGTCGCGAAGACGTTGTTAAACCGCGCGCCCTCGCCGCCGTCCTCGCCGTTGTTGCCATAGCCCGCCAAGACGCGGCCCATGGG
>CAUBQU010000218.1 GCA_958438185.1 uncultured Oscillospiraceae bacterium | reverse complement strand
CGGCAGCACCGGTGTGGATTTTGTCGCTGTCAATACCGATAAGCAGGACCTTAACAAGTCCAAGTGCCCCAACAAGCTCCAGATCGGCGAAAAGCTGACCGGCGGCATGGGCGCTGGCTCCAAGCCGGATATCGGCAAGAAATCCGCGGAGGAGTCCCGTGCGGCCATCTCCAAGTGTTTGGAGGGCGCGGACATGGTCTTTATCACGGCCGGTATGGGCGGCGGCACGGGCACGGGCGCGGCCCCAATCATTGCAGACCTGGCCCACGAGTCCGGCATTCTGACCGTTGGCGTCGTGACAAAGCCCTTCCGCTTTGAAGGCGCGAACCGGATGCGTCAGGCAGAGGCGGGCATCGCGGCCCTGAGTGACAAGGTCGACTCCCTCATCATTATCCCGAATGACCGGCTGAAATACGTCACGGATCAGAAGATTACCTTCGCCAACGCTTTCGGCATCGCAGACGATGTCCTGAAGCAGGCGGTGACGTCGATTTCTGAGCTTGTCGGCTACTCCGAGCGGGTCATCATCAACTTGGACTTTGCAGACGTCTCGTCTGTCATGAAGGACGCGGGGCGGGCCCATATGGGTATGGGTGTCGCCAGCGGCCGGGACAAGGCAGAGCAGGCGGCCATGGCGGCAGTTTCCTCGCCGCTGCTGGAGACTTCCATCAACGGTGCGACGGGCGTCCTCATCAGTGTCACCGGCGCGATGGACATGGGCCTGGACGATGTCGAGACGGCGGCCAATATCGTCATGGAAGCGGCCAATCCCGAGGCAAACATTATCTTCGGCGCGTCCTTCCTGGATGAGTTCGAAGACGAAATGCGCGTGACGGTTATCGCCACCGGCTTTGACGGCAAAAATGCCGGGGAAACGCCTGCACAGGCAGAAGAGGCGAAACCCAGCACCGGTGCATTCACCAGCGCGGGCGAAAAGGCCAAGGGCAGCGTCTCTGTCGCCACGGAGGATGTCAACGATATCGACGAGATCTTCAAGATCTTCAACCGCGACTGATCGCGCGGGATAAAAAGTGGCTGCAGCGAATTTTGGCGGTTTGCTGCAGCTGCTTTTTCGTTTTCCGCCCAGCGGAATGGCGAAGGAGGAGGCAACAATGAACAATCGCAACAAGCGCTCCGACCCGTCGCACCGGCTCTATGACGCGGTGCTGTCGCTGCAAAATAAGCAGGAGTGCTACCAGTTTTTTATGGACCTTTGCACCCCGCAGGAGCTGCAGGCCATGGAGCAGCGCTTCGAAGTCGCCTGGTTGCTGCACAAGGGGATGAAATACAATGATATTCTCGAGCGTACCGGCGCCAGCTCCGCGACGATCAGCCGCGTGAACCGGAGCCTGCTGGGCGGGACAGGGACCTATGACAAGGTCTTTGCCCAGCTGGAGGAGGATGCGTGATGGCCTACGAAGCATTGGCGTCGGCCTATGACGCACTGACCTACGATATTGCCTATGACGATGCCCTCCGATTTATGCAGCAGCTTTTGGCGGAGGCCGGTCTGCACCCGGAGACGGTGGTCGACCTGGCCTGCGGGACAGGGTCGCTGTCTGTCCGTCTGGCAGCCCAGGGCTACCGGGTCTATGGTGTGGACCTCTCGGAGGAGATGCTGACCCAGGCGGCGGAGAAGGCCATGCAGATGGAGCACCCGCCGTATTTTGTCTGCCAGAATATGTGCAAGCTGGAGCTGCCGGAGCCGGTGGATTGGATCGTCTGTATGCTCGATAGCGTCAATTATATCTTGGACCCGGCGGACTGCGCCAGCATGATGCGCCATGTGGCAGCGTGCCTGAAGCCGGGCGGCATGTTTATTTTCGACATCAATACGCCGGAAAAGCTGCGGGCGCTGGATGGCCAGGTGTTCCTGGACGAGACGGAGGACGACTACTGCGTCTGGCGGACAGAGTTTGACGAGCAGGCGCGCATCTGCTATTACGGGGTCGATCTGTTTGAGCGCCGGGGCGAGGTTTGGGCGCGCAGCTTTGAGGAGCACCAGCAGTACGCCTATACCCCGGCGGAGCTGGAACAGGCCCTGCGCGCGGCGGGCTTCACGGCCATCCGCGCCTATGCCGACGGGCAGATGATCCCGCCGCGCCCGCAGGAGCAGCGGATCTATTTCACAGCGAGGAAGGAAGCTTAGCATGAGAGATTATATCGTCCGCGCCATCACGGCAGACGGATTTGTCAAGGCGGCAGCCATTTGTTCGACGGGGCTGGTAGAGCAGGCCCGGCAAATGCATCAGACGACACCGACGGCGACGGCGGCCCTGGGCCGGGCCCTGAGCGCGGCTTCGCTGATCGGCAATACGCAGAAGGTCCCGAACGGCTCTGTCACGCTGCAGTTCCGCGGCGGCGGCCCGTTGGGAACGGTCATGGCGGTCTCTGACGCAGAGGGCAATGTCCGGGGCTATGTGCAGAACCCGCATATCACCCTGCTGGAGAAATACAAGGGCAAGCTGGATGTCGGCGCTGCCGTCGGCAAAACGGGGACGCTGACGGTCATCCGTGACCTGCAGATGAAGGAGCCCTATACCGGGACGATCCCGCTGGTCTCCGGCGAGATCGCGGAGGATATCACGGCGTATTTTGCCATGAGTGAGCAGATCCCGACGGCCTGCGCCCTGGGGGTCCTGATCGACCGGGACCAGTCGGTCAAAGTGGCGGGCGGCTATCTGATCCAGCTGCTGCCCGGCGCGCCGGAGGATGTGATCGGCCGCATCGAAGCAGGTATCAAGGCCCTGGGGGCCGTGACCCCGGCGATGGAGGGCGGTATGACGCCCCAGGAGCTGCTCAGTGCCGTTCTGGCGGACTTTACGGTGGAATTCCTGGAAGAGGACCCGGTATGCTATCGCTGCTACTGCAGCGCGGAGCGGGTCCGTACGGCCCTCATCAGCTTGGGGCGTGAGGAGCTGCGGAGCATTGAGGAAGAGGGCGAGCCGCTGGAGGTGACATGCCAATTCTGCGACAAGGTCTATCGCTTCACGCCCCAGGAGATCGGCGCGCTCCGAAGCAGCTTGGAGGAGGAAAAATAAAAATAAAAAACTTGGAAAAAATGCTTGACTTTTTAGCGGCGCGCCTGTATAATAACACTCGTCGCTGAGGTCGAAAGATCGCGGCTGGACAGTACGGAAGGTTAGCTCAG
>CAUBQU010000217.1 GCA_958438185.1 uncultured Oscillospiraceae bacterium | reverse complement strand
CGGGGTGTAGTGTATCATTCATAAGGCTAGTTTACCACCGGGGCAATGCAAATGTCAATCCTGAACTTGACCTGGGCAAAAATAAGTGTTATTCTTTAGCTGAAATAACTAAAGCGCCGCTTCGCGCCAGCATTTGGCCGAGCGCGCCAGGAGGGGACACAATGTTTGTTTTGATTCGCGGCGCGGGGGATATCGCGACGGGCATCGCCCTGCGGCTGTGGCGCAGCGGGATGCAGGTGGCAATGCTGGACCTGCCGAATCCGACGGCCATCCGCCGGACGGTCTGCTTTTCCCCAGCGCTTCGCTTTGGCACGCAGAAGGTCGAGGATGTGACGGCCAAGAAGGCGGAGTCTGCGGCGCAGGTGCCGGAGATTCTGGCCCAGGGCTATATTCCCGTCCTGGCCGACCCGGAAGGGGAGAGCATCCCCATTTTGAAGCCGGATGTGCTGGTGGACGCCATCCTGGCCAAGAAAAACCTTGGGACAAAGATCACAGACGCCCCGGTGGTCATCGGCGTCGGCCCGGGGTTTTACGCCGGGCGGGATTGTCACGCCGTCGTGGAGACGATGCGCGGGCACTATCTGGGCCGCGTGATCCTGGACGGGGAACCGATCCCCAATACGAATATCCCGGGCCTCATCGGCGGCTACGCCGGGGAGCGGGTCCTGCGGGCTCCGGCGGATGGCATGTTCCGCCAGAAGCTGGAGATCGGCGCGGTAGTCCAGGCGGGGGATATCGCCGGAGAGGTCGAGGGCGTCCCCATGCGGTGCACCATCGCGGGGGTGCTGCGGGGCATTTTGCCGGACGAGACGCCGGTCTTCAAAGGCATGAAGAGCGGCGATGTCGACCCGCGCTGTGAGCTGGCGCACTGCTATTGCGCGTCGGATAAGGCCATTGCCGTCGGCGGCGGCGTCCTGCAGGCCTGCCTGCAGTTAACGGGAGTATTAAAGGAGAGATAAGCCATGGAAGAGAATATTAAGCTGACAAAGCTTGCCAAATGCGCCGGGTGCGGCGCAAAAGTCGGCGCGGGCGTACTGGCCCAACTGCTGGACGATATCAAGGTACATCACGATCCGAAGCTGCTGGTGGGCTTTGATAAGAGCGATGACGCCTCGGTCTACCAGATCACCGACGATCTGGCTCTGGTGCAGACGGTGGATTTCTTCCCACCGATCGCGGATGACCCGTATACCTTCGGGGCCATTGCCGCGACCAATGCACTTTCGGACGTCTACGCCATGGGCGGCGAGCCGAAGCTGGCGCTGAATATTATGGCGGTGCCGGAAAAAATGCCGAGGGATGCAGTCCACGAGCTGCTGCGGGGCGGCTACGACAAGGTCTATGAGGCCGGCGCGCTCATCACCGGCGGGCACAGCATCCACGACGACGAGCCCAAATACGGCCTGGCTGTCACCGGGTTTGTCGACCCGAAGAAAATGCTGACCAACTCCGGGGCAAAGCCCGGCGATGTGCTGTTTTACACCAAGCCCTTGGGAATCGGCATTGTGACGACGGCGGCTAAGGTCGACATGGTCGAGCCGGAGACGGAGCAGCTGGCGCTGACCATGATGCAGACGCTGAACAAAGCGGCCCGGGATGTCATGGTCCGCTACCAGGTGCACGCCTGCACAGATATCACCGGCTTCGGGATGCTGGGCCATACCTATGAGATGGCCCAGGGCAGCGACGTGCAGATCACCCTGCAGGTGGACCGCATCACATTTATGCCCCAGGCGCTGGACCTGGCGCGGATGGGTATTTTACCGGCGGGGCTCTACCGTAACCGCAGCTTTGCCGAGGCGGGCGTCGACGTCGGCCAGACGGAGCTTGCCAAGCAGGACGTGCTCTTTGACCCGCAGACGGCGGGCGGCCTGCTCATCAGTGTCGCTGCAGAGGATGCCGACGCCATGGAGGCGGAGCTGCAAAAAGCCGTCCCCGCCTGCCAGCGCATCGGTACTGTCGCTCCCTACACCGGCGGCAAGCGGATCCTACTGCGCTGAGGGAAAACAATAGAAAATCAAAAGGGGCTTGTACCCGGTGGGTACAGGCCCCTTTTGCGCGAAAAAGCCACGCTGCCGGGGCAGCGTGGCTTTCGGAATCTACCGGGAATCAGCCGAGTTCGGCGAAGTACTTGATCGTCCGGACCATCTGGCTGGTGTAGGAGTTTTCGTTGTCGTACCAGGAGACGACCTGGACCTGAGAGGTGCCGTTTTCCAGATTGACGACCATCGTCTGGGTGGCGTCAAACAGGGAGCCGAAGCGCATGCCAATGATATCGGAGGAGACGATCTCGTCGGTGTTGTAGCCGAAGGATTCGGTGGCCTCTGCCTTCATCTGGGCGTTGACTTCGTCGACCGAGACGGTGCCCTTGACGACGGCGTTCAGGATCGTCGTGGAGCCGGTCGGGGTCGGGACACGCTGGGCGGCGCCGATGAGTTTGCCGTTCAGCTCCGGGATGACCAGGCCGATGGCCTTGGCAGCGCCGGTGGAGTTGGGGACGATGTTTACGGCACCGGCACGGGAGCGGCGCAGGTCGCCCTTTCTCTGCGGGCCGTCCAGAATCATCTGATCGCCGGTGTAGGCGTGAATGGTGCACATAATGCCGGATTCGATGGGGGCCAGATCGTTCAGGGCCTTTGCCATCGGGGCCAGGCAGTTCGTGGTGCAGGAGGCGGCGGAGATGATCTTGTCGTCCTTCGTCAGGGTCTTGTGGTTGACGTTGTAGACGATCGTCGGCAGGTCATTGCCAGCGGGGGCGGAGATGACGACCTTCTTCGCGCCGGCGTCCAGATGTGCCTGGGCCTTTGCCTTGCTGGTATAGAAGCCGGTGCATTCCAGGACGACGTCGACATCCAGCTTGCCCCAGGGCAGGTCAGCTGCGTTGGGCATCTTGTAGATGACAATCTTCTTGCTGTCGACGACGATGTAGTTGTCCTCGCCTTCGCCTTCATGGTACTCGACCGTATGGCCGTGGGCGACCCAGTTGCCTTGGGTGGAGTCATACTTCAAAAGATGCGCCAGCATCTTGGCAGAGGTCAGGTCATTGATGGCGACGACCTCATAACCCTCAGCGCCGAACATCTGACGGAACGCCAGACGGCCGATCCGGCCACAACCAGAGATTGCACCGTTTACCGACATAGGCGATCCTCCCTTTCC
>CAUBQU010000216.1 GCA_958438185.1 uncultured Oscillospiraceae bacterium | reverse complement strand
CAAGCCCGCCGGTTTTGCAGATATTCCTTTACAAATCGGGAAAAAAGTGATAAATTATTGCTGTATTGCGTTGCATCCGACGATGAGGGCGGAGCGACAGCAAGGAGGAATTGCATATGAAACACCGTTTGCACGACGTACGGTATCTGGTGCAGCTGGCGGTTCTGACCGCGCTTTTGCTGCTGCTGGAGATCACCGGGCTGGGGTATATCAAGACGCCTGTCCTGGAATTTACCGTGATGCAGGTACCAGTCATTCTCGGCGCGATTATTCTGGGGCCGGGCGCGGGCGCGCTGTTAGGGGGCGTGTTCGGGCTGACGAGCTTCTGGGAGTGCTTCGGCAAAAGCGCCTTCGGGATGCAGCTGTTGGCCATCGACCCTTGGGCGACGGCGGTTGTCTGCATCGTCCCGCGGCTTTTGATGGGGCTGTGCTGCGGCCTGATTTTCCGGGCGCTGGCGGCAAAGCCGCGAAAGCTGCTGCCCTTTGCGGCGGCGAGCCTTTCCGGGGCGCTGCTCAATACCGTGTTCTTTATGAGCGCGCTGCTGCTGCTTTTCGGCGCGACGCCGTATCTCGTCGGCCTGCGGGAGTCTCTGGGCGGGAAGTCCATCCTGGGCTTTGTCGCGGCGATGGTCGGCGTCCAGGGCGTTCTGGAGGCCGTGATCTGCGGCGTCCTGGGGACGGTGATCGCGAAGGCGGTTTTCATAGCAGTCAAAAAAGGCGGCAACGCCACAGGGGAAAAGATGTAAACGCCCGCGCGCTGCAAAAAGCGGGCGTTGCTAGGAGGCAGAAAGTTTTATGAAGAAAAGTGTTGTGACTGTGCTGGTTATGGTGCTGCTCATCGCGCTGTTTGTCTACACGGCATTCTGCGGGATCGGCAGCGTGGTGCCCAGCACGCAGGACGGCGTTGTGCTCGGCTTGGACCTCGTCGGTGGATCTGAGATCACCTACGAGGCTGTCATTCCCGACGGGACCGGCGCCAGCGCGATCTCCGATGGCTTGAAGAGCGCGACGACGATGCTCCGCCAGCGCCTGGACGTGCTGGGTTACACGGAAGCGAACGTGTACCAGTCCGGCGAGCGGCAGATCGTGGTCGAAATCCCGAACGTGGACGACCCGGAGCAGGCCGTCAGCCAGCTGGGGACGACGGCTGTCGTCGAATTCCAGGACGCCGACGGCAAGGTCTGGCTCTCGGGCGCGGACATTGCGTCTGCAAAGTATCAGTATTCCGCCGTGGACGAAACGGGGATCGCCCAGCACCATGTCGTGCTGGAATTCACGAAGGAAGGCCACGATAAATTCGTCGAGGCGACGAAAACCATCGCCAGCCGGACGGATGGCAAGAACTATCTCTCCATCCAGATGGACGGAGAGGAGATCTCCGCCCCGATGGTCGATACGAAATACGCATCCACGGGCATTGACTCCGATTCCGCTATCATCACCCTTGGCAACAGTGCCGACGCCGACAGCGCGTCGTACCTGGCCAATATCATCGCCGCCGGGCAGCTGCCGTTTACGCTGGACTGTGTCAAGCTCCAGGCCGTCGGTGCGTCCCTGGGCGAGCGCAGCCTGCAGTCGAGCCTGCTGGCGGGCCTGATCGGCATTATCCTGGTCATGCTCTTTATGATGATTATTTACCGTGTGATGGGCGTCATCTCCTGCCTGGCGCTGACGCTTTACAGCGCCGTGTTCGCCGTCCTCATCGCGGTGTTCCATATTAACCTGAGCCTGCCGGGTATCGCGGGCATCATCCTGACCATCGGTATGGCGGTCGATGCCAATGTCGTCATCTTTGAGCGCATTAAGGAAGAGCTGCACCTGGGCAAGACGCTGCGCTATGCCATCGACGCAGGCTACAAGGGCGCGCTCCGGGCAATCATTGACGCCAATATCACGACGATCATCGCAGCCGTCGTGCTGTGGATCTTCGGGACTGGCACGATCATCAGCTTCGCGCAGACGCTGTTTATCGGCGTTATCCTCTCGATGATCATTATGCTGTTTGTGACGAAACTCCTGCTGAAGGCCGCCGTGGGGCTGCGGATCACGAACCCCAAGGCGTATTGCGCGTAACGGAAGGAGTGGGCAAACATGGTAAAAAAATATTCTAACTTCAGCTTTACCGGCCACTTTAAAATCTTTGCGGTGATTTCGATCATCCTGATCGCCGTCGGCCTGGTGAGCCTCCTGCTTCTGCCCTTTGGGGTGAAGCTGTTCAACTTCGATATCGACTTCCTCGGCGGTACGACGATGCAGTATGACCTGCATACGGACGTCACGGCCGATGTCACGAAGGATATCGAGCAGATCGTCAAGGACACCAGCGGCAGCGCGCCGTCGTCCGTGACCCGGGCTGGCGACTCTGGCACGCAGGTCGTCATCAAGATGCTGGAGGTCGACTCCGAGACCCGCGACGCCATCTTCAATGCCGTCGCTGAGAAATATGACCTGCAGGATACCGATAATATCCGCAGCGATTTCGTCTCGTCCTCCGTCGGCGCGGATCTGACGAGCAAGGCCATCAAGGCGTCGCTCATCGCCGTGCTGCTGATTTTGCTGTACATCTCCATCCGGTTTGAATTCCGGTCTGGCCTGGCGGCCGTTCTGGCGCTGCTGCATGACCTGCTGGTGATGCTGAGCATGTACGTGATCTTCCAGATCCCGTTCAACATGAATTTCATCGCCGCGGCGCTGACGATCTTCGGCTACTCCATCAACGCGACGATCGTCGTTTTCGACCGCATCCGCGAGAACAAAAAGAACGTCCAGTTCAGCAAGGCGCCCTTCTCTGAGATCGTGGACAAGAGCATCTGGCAGACCATGGCCCGCAGCTTGAACACGACATTCACGACCTTGGTTGTGATGGTCATGCTGCTGATCCTGGGCGTCAGCTCCATCCGCAATTTTGCCGCGCCCATCTGTGTCGGCGTTATCAGCGGCTGCTATTCGTCCGTCTGCATCTCCGGCCCGCTGTGGAACCTCTTCAGCGGCAAGAAGGAAAAGGCAAAATAATTTTTCAAATCATTTCGCAATTTACAGCAAAGAGCCGGGGCTTTTCGCCCGGGCTCTTTTGCGTTTTTCTGCGGGCGCATTCGTTTGGAACGCGTTTCAATGTGGATACCGGAGGTCACTTGTTCAATTTTTCCTTAAGTTATTAAGAATATGTAAA
>CAUBQU010000215.1 GCA_958438185.1 uncultured Oscillospiraceae bacterium | reverse complement strand
CGGTTCGCCAACCGCAATTTAATTACTGGCTGCCCCCTCCCGGGGGCGGCTTATTTTTTGCCTTTGTTTACCGGCTCACCCGTAAACGGGTCTGTAAATTCTTTGATACTTATCTGGTCACTTGCTATGTCCTCTTGAAGCTGGTTGCGCACATACTCCTTGATTACCTTTTCATTGCGCCCCACTGTGTCCACATAATATCCCCTGCACCAGAAGTGCCGGTTCCCATACTTGTATTTGAGGTTGGCGTGTCTGTCGAAAATCATCAAACTGCTCTTTCCCTTGAGATACCCCATTATTTCCGACACACTATACTTCGGCGGAATCGCCACATATAAATGGATATGATCCGGCATTGCTGCCGCTTCTATGATCTCTACTCCCTTGCGTGCGCATAATGTCCTTATTATCTGTCCGATATCCGCCGATATCTTCTTATATATTACCTGTCTGCGGTACTTAGGTGTAAATACGATGTGATATTTGCAATTCCATTTTGTATGTGCTAAACTGTTGTTGTCCATTCGGATAACCTCCATTGATTTTGTTTCGTAGCGGTTGGCGAACCTGCTACTACTCTATCATTGGAGGTTCTTCTTTTCTACGCATAAGTTTAACTTTTTCCGCCTCACCCGCATAGCGGGTGGTTCTCTTTCTACGAATGTAAACGGAGGCACTGCAACTGCGCAGTGCCTCCGTGTTTTGTAGGCTCGCTGGGAAAAGGCTCAATCCTCATCCTCGTCATCCCACACACTGGGGAATTTTCCGACAACGGTCATGCCCTGTTCCATCGCTGTGGCGGTGTGCTGGATCGCGTCGTACATCACGTCGCACAGGAATTCCCGATCGCAGTTGCCCGCCAATTGAATATGCAGTTCGCAGGCGATGGAGCACAGATTAACCAGCCGATCCTCCCGGATCACACCGCTCAAGTCCGTACAGCCAACGATCGCCACACCCTCTTCCGAGATGGTGCAGCACTGGAAGCTTGCCAGCGGCACCGGCAGGGACGAAAGCGCCTCTCTCGTCTTCTTCGCCAGTTTATTCAGGAATTTATCCGGGAAAATGCCCTGGGGCGCTGCGATATGCAGGCTGCAGTCATAGCGGGCGATCTCCGCTTCGACGGGTGCGATCTCCGGCGCAGCGGCGGCCTCGCCCTTCAGCGCCTCGGCCCATTCGTCATACCCCTGGCCATTTTTCGCAGAAAAGACGATCTGCTTCGCATGCGGCGCTACCGCTGTGATCATCGCCTTGACGGCGTCAGAGGCCGGGTCCAGATCCGCGTGCGACAGCAGAACGATATCGGCCTCCTTGAGCTGGGCCGTGATGATATCGTTATAGGCACGGCTGTTCAGAGTCATTGCACCGTAGGCCGCCATCATATGCAGCCGCGCCGGGTCAACGACAACCGTCATGGGTGCGACCTGGCAGCCGGTCGCCGCCAGCTTTGCCTTGTTGCCGGTATCCAGCCCGTAGCACTCGCAGATGACAGTTTCGTAGCCCTGGATCGCCTCGGGCTTCCCCGTAAAGGCTTCGATCTTATATTCCTCCACCAGGGCGCGGGTGATGGGATTCTCCCGGTCCAGGCAGATGCAGACGTTTTCGCCGTTTTGCTGCATCTGTAGCGCCAGGCGCAGGGCAGCTAAGCTTTTGCCTGCGCCGCAAAAACCGGCAATGGGAATCAAACGCATGGTATCTATCTCCTTTGCAATGAATGAAAACACGCCACCGGCCTGCAGCCGCTGGCGAAACCGTCGCTTCCGGCGGGTTTTCCTCCCTGCACGGCGCGAACGCCGCGCAGGGAGGTTTTGTTATGATGTGCAGAAATTACGGCAGATCCTCGTAAACCTTGGCGACGACCTTCTTCGCCTCGTCGCGGATCTTCTCTTCGTCGATGGTCTGCAGGCGGCCGTCCTTGAAGACGACTTTGCCGTTGATCATCGTCATGTCGACATACTGGGTGTAGCCGACGGTGCCCAGCAGGCACATCGGGTCCAGCAGCGCGCCGACAAAGTCCAGCTTGTTGACGTCGATCATGAAGAGGTCAGCAGCCTTGCCCTCGGCCAGCATGCCGATGTCGCTGCGGCCCAGGACCTTGGCGGAGCCGGTGGTAGCCAGCTTCAGGATCTCGTAGCCGGTGGGTGCCGTCTTGCTGTTGTTCAGGCGGTGCAGCAGGTAGCAGATGCGGATCTCGTTGAGCAGGTTGCTGGCATCATTGGATCCATTGCCATCGACGGCCAGACCGACCGGAACACCCAGTTCCAGCATCAGCGGGACCTTGCAGATACCGGAGGAGAGCTTCATGTTGGAGACCGGGTTATGCGCAACACCGGTGCCCGTCTCTGCCAGGCGCTTGACTTCCTCGTCGGTGAAGTGGATGCCATGGGCGAACCAAACGTCCGGGCCCATCCAGCCGCACTTCTCAGCCCAGTCCAGCGGACGGTCGCCGTAGACTTCCAGGCAGTAGTTTTCTTCGTCGAGGGTCTCGCACAGGTGCGTATGCAGGCGCACGCCATATTTCCGGGCCAGCTTCGCACTCTCGACCATGACCTCGGTATCGACCGAGAACGGAGAGCACGGCGCGACCGCGACCTGACGCATAGAGAATTCGCTGGGATCGTGGAATTTCTTGATGAGGCGCTCACAGTCCTGCAGCGTCTCGTCCGTCGTCTCGATCAGCTCCATGGGGGGCAGGCCGCCCTGGTCCTTGCCGCGGGTGAAGCAGCTGCGGCCGGAGTGGAAACGGACACCCATCTCGTCGGCAACGTCAAACTGCCGGTCGATGATGTGCTTGTCAGAGCTGCGGGGGAATGCGAAGTGATGGTCAAACAGCGTCGTGCCGCCGTACTTGACGAATTCGCCCATGGCAACCATGGAGCTGTAGTAGATATACTCCGGGTTGACCTTTTCCCACACGTTGTACAGATACAGCAGCCAATCAAACAGCTCCGCCTTCTGGATGCAGGGGATGTTCCGGGTGAATGCCTGCAGCAGATGATGGTGCGTGTTGATGAGGCCGGGGTAGACAAATTTGCCCTTGGCGTCGATCACTTCTGCGTCTTCACAGGTGATATTCTCGGCGATCTTGACGATCTTGTTGCCGTCAATGAGAATATCCCAGCCCCGCAGCAGCCGATCCTGCGCATCGCAGGTAATAATGGCTTCTGCATTTTTAATT
>CAUBQU010000214.1 GCA_958438185.1 uncultured Oscillospiraceae bacterium | reverse complement strand
GCCGGGGAGCCTGTCAACCTCTTTTGCCGCCCCAGCCGCCCTTGACGCTGGGGCAAAAATCCGGTATAGTGGAGAAAAAGACGCTGGAAGGGAGGGGTGCGCATGGTGAAGCAAAAGCGGAAAAAGCGGCTGGTGCTGCTCGGCTGCCTGGTGCTGGCGGCGCTTTTGGGCCTGTGCTTTGCCCGGGCGTATCATCTGCTGCCGGAGCGGACCTACACGGCGGAGGATTTTGGCATCTCCGTCGCCGTCAGCCCAGTGGATTTCAACGGCAACGGCGTGGACGACTATGCCGACCTCGTCCTCGGCGCGCGGCAGGACGCGAAAAATCACCCGCGCTATGACGGCGCGTACCAGCCCGGCGGCTACCCGCCGGAGGACATCGGCGTTTGCACTGACGTCATCTGGCGCGCCTTCCGCCAGGCGGGCTACAGCCTGCGGGATATGGTCGATGCCGATATCGCCGCACGCCCGACAGCCTATCCCCAGATCACCGAGCCGGACCCGGACATTGACTTCCGCCGCGTGCCGAATCTGCACTGCTTCTTTGCCGCCTACGGCCAATCGCTGACCTGCGACACGACGCAGATCGACCAGTGGCAGCCGGGGGATATCGTCATCTTCGGGCGTGATACCCACATCGGCATCATCTCCGACCGGCGCAACCGCGACGGCCGGGCCTATGTCATCCACAACGGCGGCCAGCCCAAGCGGGAGGAGGACTACTTCGCCCGGAACGACCGGGTCACTGCCCACTATCGCTTCGACCCAACCAGCCTGCCGGACTGGCTGCAGCTTCCCTGGCAGGCGGAATGATGCATCCCGCCCAGACAAGCCGCATAGGCTTGGGTGAGGGGGGAGCGTATGAAATTTTTTCGTAAAAACTGGCCCATCTATCTGGCGGTGCTCGCCGGATTTACGGCACTGTCTCTGCTCGGAACCCGGGCGTTTGGCGCGGTGCGCGTTTACCGCGACGCCCTGGCGATGCCGCAGACGACCGTCGTGCTGGACGCCGGGCATGGCGGGTCCGACGGCGGGGCCGTCTCCTGCACCGGCGTCCGGGAGTGCGAGATCAACCTGGCCATCACCCAGCGGCTGGACGATTTATTGCACCTGCTTGGGTGCCCGACACTGCAGCTGCGCCAGGGGGATACGGACCTTGCCAGCGCCGACGCGGCCAGCATCAGCGAGAAAAAGGTGACGGATCTGAAAAACCGCGTCGCCCAGATCAACCGCCAGGCGGACGCGGTCCTTGTCAGCATCCATCAGAATCAATTCTCCCAGAGCCAATACCGGGGCGCGCAGGTGTTTTACGCCCCGAATGAGGAAAGCCGGGCCTTCGCCGCCTTGATGCAGCAGAATTTGCGTGCCGGGCTCGACCCGGCAAATAAACGGGAGTGCAAGCCCGGCAGCGGCATTTTCCTTTTGGAGAAAATCGAGTGCCCAGGCATTTTGGTCGAATGCGGCTTTCTCTCTAATCCCGACGAGGAGGCGCTGCTGCGATCAAGCGACTATCAAAAGCGCCTGGCCGCCGTCCTGGCCGGGTCCATCACGGCATTTTTGGTGGCGGACGCGGCGGTTTAGCGCCTTTTTTGCTGCATTCCGGCGCGGGATATGCTATAATAGTTACGAATAGACGCTTCGTGCTGTCATTGCGCGATCATAGCAGAAAGAAAACCCAACGGAAGGGGAGCCGGGAATGGCAAAAAGTAAGACGGTTTATGTTTGCACCGAATGCGGCAACGAGACCCTGAAATGGCAGGGCCGCTGCCCCGCCTGCGGTGCTTGGAATACGATCACGGAGTTTACGCCCCAGCCCGCGTCGCCCGCCCGGAATCGGGTGACGGGTCTGCCGGGCCGCGCCCCGGTGGTCCTCTCGCAGGTGACCTCCACTAGGGAAATCCGCGCCACGACGGGCATGGGCGAGCTGGACCGGGTCCTGGGCGGCGGCGTTGTGGCCGGGTCCCTGGTGCTGTTCAGCGGCGCGCCGGGCATCGGCAAGTCGACCCTGCTGCTGCAAATCTGCAGCGAGCTCTGCCGTCAGCGCCAGGTCCTCTACTGCTCCGGCGAGGAGAGCGAGCAGCAGCTCAAGCTGCGGGCCGACCGCCTCCAGGTCCACACGGACCGGCTGCTCGTCCTGTCCGAGACGTCGATTGACCAGATCGTCGCCTGCACGGAGGAATATAAACCCGATCTTCTGATTGTCGACTCCATCCAGACCCTCTACGCCGAGAGCAACACCGCCACATCCGGCAGCGTCTCCCAGGTCAAGGACTGCACGATGCGCCTGCTGCAGCTGTGCAAGACGACGGGGCTGACGGTCTTCATCGTCGGCCATGTCAATAAAGAGGGTGCGATCGCCGGGCCGAAGGTCCTGGAGCATATGGTTGACTGCGTCTTGTACTTTGAGGGCGACCCCAATACCCATTACCGCCTGCTGCGGGCGGAGAAAAACCGCTTCGGCTCCACCAACGAGATCGGCGTCTTTGAGATGGTCGACACGGGGCTGAAGGAGATTCCAAATCCGTCGGAGGTCCTGCTGGCGGGCCGCCCGGCGGGCGCGCCGGGGACCTGCGTCGCCTGCGCCATGGAGGGGACGCGGCCAATTCTCGCCGAGGTCCAGGCCCTTGTGACGAAGACCAGCTTCAATGTCCCCCGGCGGACGACGAACGGCTTTGATTTCAACCGGGCGGCGCTGCTGATGGCCGTGCTGGAAAAGCGCGGCGGGCTGAAGCTGGGGATGTTTGACGCGTACCTCAATGTCATCGGCGGATTGAGGCTGGACGAGCCTGCCGCCGACCTGCCCGTCGTCCTGGCCCTGGCCTCCAGCTATCGGGACACGCCGGTGCAATCGGACCTAGCGGCCATCGGTGAGGTCGGCCTGACCGGGGAGCTGCGGGCAGTAAACCATCTGAACCAGCGGCTGCATGAGCTGCACCGGCTGGGCTTCTCCCGCTGCATCATCCCGCGGCAGGGGACAAAGGACCTGGTGATCCCCGACGGAATGCAGGTCCTCCGGGCCAGAAATATCCGCGAAGCCATCGAAGCGGCGCTATAGCGCCGCTCTCAAATGCGACTACGCTGTATAAGCTCGAGGAGCAAAATTAAAATTTTGACTCTCGCTTACCGCTTCGCTGGGCTCGCATTTGAAGGGGCTTGCACCCTGCTGCGCGCATAATTT
>CAUBQU010000213.1 GCA_958438185.1 uncultured Oscillospiraceae bacterium | reverse complement strand
ATCCAGTTCATGATGTCCCCGTACGTCAAGTAATTTAAGCAGGATACGATTACCGTATTAAGCGAACGAGGGCTCCCTGCGGCCTAAAACCGCAGGGGCCCTTCATCCTAGGGAATGGGGTGTAACATTGCAAGATACCATCATTAAAGTCGAACATGTGAGCAAATTCTATCCCGGCGTCACCGCTTTGAAGGACGTCAGCTTGGAGCTGAAAAAGGGCGAGGTTCGTGCCCTGGTCGGCGAGAATGGCGCGGGCAAATCGACCCTGATCAAATGTATCATGGGCGTGGAAAAGCCGGACGAAGGCAAGATTTCCATGAATTATGACGGCCAGTGGGTCGTCAACAACAGTGCGGTAGAAGCGCAGGCCCACGGCGTGTTTGCAAACTACCAGCATGTCAATATCGCTCCCGATCTGAGCATTGCGGAGAACTACTATCTGGGCCGCCAACCCAAAACAAAGCTGGGCTTTGTGGACTGGAAAAAAATGCAGAGAGATAGCCAGGCCGTTATTGATAAATTCGATATGGGCGTGGATCCTCTGGCTAAAATTCGCGAACTCCCCATTGCCATGCAGGCAATGGTTACAATCAGTAAGATATCTGTCAATGAAGACATCCGTGTGGTAATTTTTGACGAGCCGACAGCGCTGCTGGAAAATGAAAAGGTCGATATCCTCTTCAAATTCATCGCAGAGCTGAAGGAACAGGGCGTCAGTATTATTTACATTTCCCACCGTCTGGAAGAAATCGTCCAGATCTGTGACAGTGTTACGATCCTAAAGGATGGCGCTTATGTGGACACGCTGCCCATCGCTGAGGTCACGAAGGACTTCCTGATCCAGCAGATGGTTGGCCGTCCGATGACGGACATTTACAACATCGAGCATTTTGAGCCGGGCGAAGAGCTGCTCCGCGTCGAGCACTTCTCCGACGAGAAGTACTTCAAGGACATCAACTTCTCCCTGCACAAGGGCGAGATCGTCGGCTTTGCCGGCCTGGTCGGCGCTGGGCGCAGTGAGATCATGCGGGCGCTGACGGCAGTCACGAAGCATACCGAAGGCGATGTTTATCTGCACGGGGAAAAGGTCAAGCTGAAGGATCCCAGCGATGCGCTGAAGCACGGCATCGGCTTCCTGACAGAAGACCGCCGCGCCGATGGCTGCGCGCTGAAGCTGGATATCAAGCGGAACATCAATATGAGCTCCTATGATATGATCAGCAAGAACGGTATCGTCAACTTGAAAAAGGAGACGCAGCGGGCAGAGGAGTATTCTAAGAGCGTTAACGTCAAGACGCCGTCGATCTCTCAGCTGGTCGGCAACCTGTCTGGCGGTAACCAGCAGAAGGTCGTCATCGCCAAACTGCTGTGTCGCGATCCGGAGATCCTGATCTTTGACGAACCGACCGTCGGCATCGACGTCGGCGCAAAGCAAGAGATCTTTAAGCTGATCGAACGGCTGACAGCCCAGGGCCGGGGCGTGATTCTGATCTCGTCTTACCTGCCCGAAGTCATGGGCCTGTCTGACCGGCTGATCGTTATGGCCCAGGGCAAGATCACCGCGCAGTACGATAAAGAAGCCCTGAAGACCCTCACCGAAGAGGATGTCCTGCGTATGGCATCCATCGAAGATTAAGAGGAGAGAATGCTATGTCTACTACTACGAAAGTAAAGCAGCCCGGCGCATTGAGAAGACTCACGAAGCACTCTGAGTTTACAATTGGCCTGGTCGTTATCGTTCTGTTCCTGGTCGCTGCGTTCGGCACCAGCAACTTCCTGACGAAGTACAACCTGATGAACCTGACAAAGCAGGGCGCCATCATCGGTGTTCTGGCTGTCGCGCAGACGTTCATCATCATCACCTCCGGCATTGATATTTCCGGCGGCGCCATCGCTGGCCTCGGCTGTATGACCATGGCGATCATGATCCGCGACGGCTCCTCGGTCGGCCTTGCTATCCTGGTGAACTTTGTGGTTTGTATCCTTTGCGGCTTCCTCAATGGCGTGATCATCTTCGATCTGAAGGTCCCTGCCATGATTGCCACCCTGGGTACCTCTACGATCTACCGCGGCATTTTGAAAATGATGTGCGCCGGCAACTCCATCTCTTTCTTCAATGATGACGGCGTGACCTTCATCAGCCTGTTCGATAAGATCGGCAACTACGACGTATTCGGCTTCATCCCCGTACTGGCATGTATCTGGATCGTTGTCGCCATCCTGGCCTTCCTGACCCTGCGGTATACGATCTTCGGCCGTGACCTGTTTGTCATCGGCTCCGGCATCGACGTCGCCCGTCTTTCCGGCGTCAAGGTCCGTAAGACCTTCTACATGGTCTACTCCCTGGCCGGCCTGATTTACGGCATCGGCTCCATGATGTTCGCTGGCCGTATTCTCCGCGCCATGCCGAACACTGGCGATGGCTACGACATGAACGCGATCGCGGCTTCCGTTATCGGCGGTGCGTCCCTGGCTGGCGGCCGCGGTGCAGTGACGGGTACCTTTGTCGGTACTCTGCTGATGGTCGTCATTCAGAACGCTGGTAAAGCGTTCTCCATCAGTGACTACATCCTGGAAGTCTTGACGGGCGTCCTGATCATCATTGCTGTCGCAATGGATATGATCAAGACAAAGAAGGGCTAATTCGCAATCGAACTGGGCGCGTACAGCAGTGCGCGCCCAGTAGAAAAATACCCGCGCTGCAGGTGATATCCCGGGGCGTGGGGCAAAGAAGCAATCTATGATCTATGGAGGATTTTAACATGAAAGAAGCACTCGGTATGGTAGAGACCAGAGGCCTGATCGGCGCGATCGAAGCAGCCGATGCCATGGTTAAGGCTGCAAACGTACACCTGATCGGCAAGCAGCAGATCGGCAGCGGCCTGGTGACGGTTATGGTCCGTGGCGATGTTGGCGCAGTTAAGGCAGCGGTAGATGCCGGTGCGGCGGCAGCCAAGCGTGTTGGCGAACTGTACGGCGTGCATGTCATTCCGCGTCCGCATAGCGACGTCGAATTCATTCTGCCAACTCTCGAAGCGAAGGCATAAGATTACAGGTACATAGCAGGTGAAACCTATGGATATTGAGGCGATCAAACGCGAAATGGAGCGCCTGCTGGCAGAGGATTTCCCGGTGGATACGGCAGTCGCCGTGTCCGGTGGGAAGCAGGACGTCGCAGCGCTGCCCCATTAT
>CAUBQU010000212.1 GCA_958438185.1 uncultured Oscillospiraceae bacterium | reverse complement strand
TAAGTGAGAGTCAAAATCTTCGATTTTGTTACTCGAACTTATACAGCGTTGTCGCATTTGAGAGCTTGTCAAAAATACTTTTTTGACAAGCTCAGGCGCACTGCAAAGCCTGTTTGCAGTGCGCCCTTGCTATGTCTTAGTCTTTTCCCTGCCCGTAGTGGTTCTTTACGAAGTCCTGCATGATGGCAATGTTCTCGTCCGAGATCGGGATCGGCTTGCCGCCGGTGGCCTCGATCATGTAAAGAATACGCGCAGCGATTTCCAGGACCTTGCAGGTGCGGAACGCGCCGTCCATATCGCCGCCCACTGCGACAGCGCCGTGGGAGCGGACCAGGCAGGTATTCGCTTTCTCGCCGAGAGCTGCCACGACAGCGTCTGCCAGCTCCTGACTGCCCGGCAGGGCGTAGGGCGTGGTGTGACAGGTATCCCCCATGATCTGGGCCGCTTCGTCCATGAAAAGGGGAATGTCCTTTCCCTGGCAGGAGTAGACCATAGAATAGGTGGGATGGGTGTGAATGACCGCATTCACATCCTTTCTGGCACGATAGACCGCCAGATGCATCCCGGTTTCAATGGTAGGCTTGCGCGTGCCCTGCACGATCTTGCCATCTAGCTCCGCGACGACGACGTCGTCGACGGTGATGGTATCATACTGCATGGCGCTGGGCGTCAGATAGACCAGACCCGTCTCCGGATCGCGGGCGCTGATATTGCCCCAGGTCTCAACGGTCAGCCCGGAATTGGCCATTCTCAGGCCGCTCTCTACGATAAGCTTGCGATAATCCATAGTAAACTGTCCTTTTTACGAGTTCGTTCAATTACTCAACGTACTGAACATAGTCGTCGAAGTATTCCTGTGCATTGGTCTTGTCGATGACGCCGGTGCCGGTGTCGATCTTCTGCTCGGCTTCGCCGCCGTCGAAAATCTTCAGCATCTGCGCGACGCCCTGACGGCCCATCTCTGCCGGATGCTGTGCGATGTCCAGAACGAAGGAGCCATCAATAACATACTGCAGCGCCTGCGCCTGGCCGTCGTAACCGATGATGTCGACCTTGCCTTCCAGGTTCGCGTCCTTGACAGCGGACAGCGCGCCATAGGCCATGCCGTCGTTGCAGCAGAAGATCAGCTGCAGATCGGGGTTGGCCGTCAGGATGTTCTGCACCGCGGTGTAGCCCTGGTCGGTCTCCCAGTTTGCGGTCTGGGTCGCAACAACGTCGAGATAGGTTTCGCCGACGCCTGCCAGGAAGCCTTCGTAACGGTCGACTGCATTGGTCTGGCCTTCCACGCCGGTCAGGATTGCCGTCTTGGTGCCTTCGTCATAGTTTTCCGCGACCCATTCGCCAGCCAGCTTCGCGCCGTTGAAGTTGTTGGTGCCGTAGTAGGGCAGGTCCCAATCCAGGTCGGTACGGGTCTGCTCGGAGATGTCGGTGTCGAGGATGATGACGGGGATCCCGGCGTCCTTACATTCCTTCAGGGGGTTGTACAGGCCCTCAGAGGAAGCGGGAACGAGGATGATGCCGTCCACGTCCTGGGCGATGAAGTTTTCCAGGATGTTGATCTGCTCGTCAACGGATGCGTGCTCGGAGCCAGCTTGGATCAGGATGTTGACGCCCTGCTCCTTCGCCTCAGCCTTGGCTGCGTTGGCAACGACGACGTGATACTCGTTGTTCAGCGTCATGCCGCAGAAGCCGATGGTCTTGTCTGCATAGGCGCCGGTGGTCTCGCTGCCGGAGGAAGCGGGGGAACCGTTTGCGTCGGGGTTATCGGAGCCGGTGCTGTTTGTGTTCTTCTCTCCGCAGGCGGCCAGGGTGAAGAGCATGACCAGCGCGAGAAGAATTGCAAGTGTTTTCTTCATTTTGATTTTTCTCCAATCTTTTTATTTATTTTTAACGCTGTGACGCGTTAAATATGGTGTGGGCCGCCGCCTATTCTTCACCCGGTGCGGCGTGACCGGGATGATGCTTGCGATTACTCCGCCTTGCGCTCCTTGGACTTATCCATATAGACCGCGCCGACGATGACAAGGCCGGAAATAATGGTCTGCCAGTGGACGGAGATGTTCAGAATCTGCAGGCCGCAGGTCAGCATGCCGAGGATCAGCGCGCCAACGAAGGTATTGAGCACCTTGCCCTTGCCGCCGGACAGGGAGATCCCGCCGATGACGCAGGAGGCGATGGCGTCCATCTCGTAGCCGGAGCCGGTATTGGGGTCCGCGACGAACAGACGGCTCAGCAGCATCAGACCGGCGATTGCGGAGAAGACCCCCGCCAGAACATAGACGCCAACCTCCAGCTGCTTGACCTTAACGCCGGACAGCTTCGCAGCCTTGACGTTACCGCCCAGGGCGTAGACCCGGCGGCCGAAGCGGGTATAGGTCATGACGAAGAAGATCAGTGCATACAGCACGATCACATACAAAATGGAAATGGGCATGGAACCGAAGAGCTTGGTGCCCATGATATTTGCCAGGGGGACCGGGAGACCGGTGATGGATTTGCCGCCGTTGGTCAGATAGGCCAAGCCGCGGGCGATATTCATCGTGCCCAGGGTGGCGATAAAGGCCGGGACCTTGCCGCAGCTGATGATCACGCCGTTTACCAGGCCAATGAGCGCGCCGGCTGCCAGGCCGATCAAAAAGGCGACTGCGATCGGCACGCCGTTCTTAATAAACAGGGCGGCAAAAATGCCGACAAAGCCGATGACGGAGCCAGCGGAAAGGTCGATGCCGCCGGTCAGAATGACCAGGGAAGCGCCGATGGCCACAACGGCCACACAGCTGGACTGGGAAATGATATTCTGGATGTTCCGCAGGGTCAGAAAGTCCTTCCCGGCGATTTTACAGACGATCGTAAAGCAGATCAGAATAAGCACCGCGCCGATGTACAGGGCAAAGGAGGAAACATCTACTTTCTTTTTCGCGACGGTTTCGTTTTTCATGCGTCTTTTCTCCTCTCAAAATGCGTAAGACAAAACTTTTTCCTGGGTCGTGGAGGCGTCGTTTTCCAGGACGGTACGCAGCTCGCCTTCTCTCATCACAGCGATCCGGTCGCTGAGCCGGATGACCTCCACCAGGTCGGAGGAGACCAGGATGATACTCGCCCCGTTTTTGACAAGCTCCAGCATGATCTCGTAGATCTCATCCCGGGCGCCGACGTCGATGCCGCGGGTTGGCTCGTCAAAGATATAGACATCCGCCTGGG
>CAUBQU010000211.1 GCA_958438185.1 uncultured Oscillospiraceae bacterium | reverse complement strand
GCTGGATGAAGCCCCAGCAGTGGGCGGCCTTGGCGGCTTGGATGATCGCGTCCTCCGGGGCGTCCGGGCGGCCAAAGGCGATGTTCTCCCGGACGGTCCCGCCCTTGAGCCAGGTGTCCTGCAGAACCATGCCGAAGCTGCGGCGCAGCGTGGCCCGGGGCATCGCCGTGACCGGCGTGCCGTCCACGGTGATGCGGCCGCCGTCCGGTTCGTAAAAGCGCATCAGAAGATTGATGAGCGTCGTCTTGCCGCAGCCGGTGGGGCCGACGATGGCGACCCGCTGCCCGGGCTGGACAGTTAGATTCAGGTCTGTGATCAGGGGGCGGGTCTTGTCGTAGCTGAACTGGAGCTGCTCCAGCGTCACTGCGCCCTGGACCGGCTCCGGCGCTGCCATGGCGGCGGCCGGTGGGTCCTCCGGCTCTGCCGGTTCTGCCAACAGGGAGAAGATCCGGTCCGCGCAGGCCAGCGCGTTCTGAAATTCTGTGACGACGGCGCTGATGTCGTTAAACGGCTTCATATACTGGTTGGCATAGGCCAGAAGGACCGTCAGGCCGCCGACCGTCAGACTGCCGCCGGGGATCAGGAAGATACCCAGCAACGCCACACCGGCATAGATCAGGCTGTTGACAAACCGGGTGGAGGGGTTGGTCAGGCTGCTGTAAAACACGGCCTGCTGGCTGCATTGCATCAGGTCCTCGTTGATGGCGGCAAAGCGGCGGGAGGCAGTCTCGGTGTAGTCGAAGGCCTGGACTAATTTTTGCCCGCCGATCATCTCGTCTACCAGCGCGGTCTGCTTACCCCGCAGCACGCTCTGCTGCTGGAACAGCCGGAACGAGCGGCTGGAGATAAACCGGGCGACCAGAAAGCTCAGCGGTGTCAGGACCACGACCAGCAGCGAGACAGAGAGGTTTTTGGAGAACATGAACACCAGCGTGACGGCGATGGTCAAAATGCCCGTCAGCAGCTGGGTAAAGCCCAGCAGCAGGCCGTCACTGATGACGTCGATATCCGCCGTGATACGGCTGACCAGGTCGCCGACGGTGTGACTGTCCAGGTAGGAGAGCGGCAGCTTTTGCAGGTGGCGGATGCTCTCGTCCCGCAGAGACTGGACTGTCCGATACGTGATGCGGTTGTTGATGCGGTTAGAGATCCAGTTGCTCACAGCGGACAGCGCCACCAGAATGCTGATCTCCTGCAGATAACGGGCGAGACGGGCAAAGTGGACCTCCCCGGCCCCGGCGATCTGGTCGATGGCATCGCCAAAGAGAATGGGGACATACAGCTGCAGCACGACGGTAGCGGCGGTGAGCAGGGTGCTGACTACCAGAGCGGGCCAGGCACGGCCGATACGCCGCAGCAGCTGGGCCAGGCTGGCCCGCTGGGCAGAGCGTTTGGAAGAAACGTTAGCCATGAGACATCCCCCCTTGCTGCTGCGCCGCGTCCTGCGGGAATTGGGTGTGGTAGATCTCCTGATACACGGGGCACTGGGCCAGCAGCGCCGCATGATCGCCGCAGCCAGCCAAGACGCCGCCGTCGAGCACAAGAATCTGATCTGCCTGGCGGACGCTGGCGATGCGCTGGGAGATGACAAAGACCGTCGTATCGCGCAGCTGGTGCAGGGCCTGGCGCAGGGCGGCGTCCGTTGCGTAGTCCAGCGCGCTGGCGCTGTCATCCAGGACCAGGAGCTTCGGCTGCCGAACGAGGGCCCGGGCGATGGTCAGCCGCTGCTTTTGCCCGCCGGAGAGGTTCCGGCCGCCCTGTTCCAGGACAAAATCCAGGCCGCCAGGCTTATCCTCGACGGTTTGCCGGGCCTGGGCGACGGTCAGGGCCTGCCAGAGGGCTTCGTCCGGGGCATCCGGATCGCCCCAGCGGAGGTTGTCCCGGATCGTGCCGGAAAACAGAACCGCCTGTTGGGGCACGACGGCGATCTGACGGCGGAGTGCGGCCCGGTCATAGCGGCGGACATCCTGCCCCCAGAGCAGGACGTAGCCGGAGGAGACATCGTAAAAGCGGCAAAGTAGATGAGCAAGCGTGCTTTTGCCGCTGCCGGTGCCGCCGATGATCCCAATCGTCTGCCCGGGTTGGGCGGAAAAGCTGATTTGCCGCAGGCTGGGCGCGCCTGCACCGGGGTAGGTAAAGCTGACGTCTTTAAACGTCACCGCCGGGGTGCCGGGCGCAGCCTGGGGCGCTGGCGCAGCGCCGTTTTCCATCGAGGGCTGCACCTGGAACAGGCTGGCGGCCCGCCGGGCGCAGGCGACAGATTTATTCAGCGTGATGACCATGGTGGCGAGCTTGATGAGCTCCACCAGGATCTGGAGCATATAGTTATACAGCGCAACGGCCTGCCCCTGGGGGAACTGCCCGAGATCGACCTGCAGCCCGGCCTGCCGGATGAGCAGGACAGTGGCCAGGTTGATGAGCACGTAGGTCACCGGGTTCATCAGGGCGGAGAGCTTGCCTACCCGCAGATTCAGCCGGGTCAGAGCTTCGTTGCTGGCGGAAAATTCCGCCACAGAGGCGTCTTCCCGGCAAAAGGCCCGGATGACCCGGGCACCAGTCAGGTTTTCGCGGGTCAGCGCCGTGACCCGGTCCAGCCCCGCCTGGACTTTGCCAAACAGGGGCACGCTCCGGAGCATAATCTCGAGAATGACCAGAAACAGCACCGGGATGGCGACGGCGAAGACGATGGCGCAGCGGGTGTCGATGGTAAAGGAGAAGACCAGGGCCCCCAGCACGATAAACGGGCTGCGCAGCAGCAGCCGCAGGCTCAGATTCAGGCCCGTCTGGACCTGGTTGACATCGTCCGTCAGCCGGGTGATGAGGGTGTCGCTGCCCAGGGCGTCCAGCTCCGGGAAGGAGAGCGTTTGGATATGGTCAAACAGTGCCTGCCGCAGGCTGCCAGCGAAGCCGACGCTGGCCTTGGCCGCAAAAAACTGGGCGACGACGCTGAAGCCCAGGCCGACGGCGGCCATGCCCAGCAGCGCGGCAAAATAGAGGAGCACGGTGCGTCTGCCGCTGCCCAGGGCCCCGGTGTCGATCATCGCGGCTACGACGATGGGGACGAGCAGGTCCAGCAGCGCCTCCAGCAGCTTGAACAGCGGGGCGAGAATGCTCTGCACCCGGTAAGGTTTTAAATAGATCCCAAGACTTCGCATGTGGTGACTCCGTTTCGCGTGTTTCGTGAAATTGCTATAAATTCTGCCGGTGCGGCTGCGTATAGC
>CAUBQU010000210.1 GCA_958438185.1 uncultured Oscillospiraceae bacterium | reverse complement strand
CAGAAAACCTTGTAGCACCCGGTGCCGGATTTGAGCTTGTACCACCAGACATCCGAATAGACCTTTTCAAACTGGCACTGCCGCAGGACGACCGGCAAAATCGCCCCCAGGGACTCGGCCTGGCCGACGTCCGATGGCTCCTGGGCCAGCAGCGAGCAGGTGGGGTAGGCGTCCATGGCGTCGGCATGCTTGGACATGATGACGTTGCACAGCCACGCCGAGACCGCGTCATTCGGCGCCGCCGCATCATTGTGCCGCAGCTTCCACCACTGCTCATTTTCAATGATCCGCCGCTCCAAATTCGCCTTCCCGGCCTTATACTTCTGCAGGATCCGATTAAACCGCGCCACCTGCGCCGCATCCACCGGCATAACCGCCGCCAGATCCTGGACCTGTTGTTGTTCCATAGATTCCTCCTGTTTGGGATTGTGATTTTAGGGTGCAAAGCACCGCGGGACTGCATTGCACCCGCAGGGCAGCGCCAGCCCAAAGGCTCCCTTGTGCAAAGGGAGCTGGCGCGGCAACGCCGCGACTGAGGGATTGCTGCAACGCAAAAACAAGTTTCTAATGCAGTACTCGACTCCTCCAGACTCAAAAAATAAACTTGAAAAATTTTTACAAGCCAATGTCTACCAGACAGCTTAGCTATCGCCCTCCGGGGGCCCGATTCTTTCTTCACCAGCGAAGAAAGAGTCGGGGAAGAAAGACGCCGCTCAGGGCGGGGGCGGCCCCCCGCCCTAAGGACCCACCCCTGCATACGACGTCGAAACTACAGCCGCACACTGTCCCGGCTACCAAACAGATTTGCCCCTGCATCCGTTCCCTGCAACCCGGTGAGCAAACCGCTTGCCGCTTCGCTGTAGCTTACGATGGCGTGGGGGTGATTTGGGAGTGGCGAGGTCGGGAGACTTCGCGTTGCTACGTAGGCACCGAAGGGCTCAGAGCTCTTCGGTGCGATGCACCGCGCCTAGCGTCCGGCGCACCGCGCACCGCGCCGCAGCCCCTCACCCCGTGCACGCCTCCGTCCCCCCGGCAAAGCACACCCGGATCGTACTCTCCTCCCGGGTGCCGCCGTCGAGGTCGCGGACGATGGCGGACAGCTCTTTGATCGACGCCGTCAGGTCCCGCAGGCTGCGCAGGTCGGCGGCGGCAAAGCCCGACGCGTCCGCTTCGGCGTAGCGCTGCCGCTGGTCCAGCGTCACCTGGCGCAGGAAGTTGCACGCCTGGTCCGCCGCCTGGCGCAGCGCCTGGGTTGCGGCCACGTCGCTGCCGTCCTGCAGGGCCTGGGCCTTGCGGTGGGCCAGCAGCGCGTCGGTCAGCTCCTGCCGGTAGGCCGCCCGGGCCGCCTGCCAGCCCTCCGCCTGGGCCTGGCGGGCCAGCATCTTGCGGCTCACACCGGCTTCTTCCGCCAGCGCCGTCAGGCTCTGGTCGCCGGTCAAATAGGCTGCTTTGATCTCACTGATTTTCAAGCTCTCTCACCTCCTCGGCCCAAGGATCGGGCCACGCGATGCCGCCCTCCTCCGGGGGCAGCGACAGCAGGCACTGGTCGCACCCGCGAATTTCGCCGCCCCGGGTCAGATACACCGCCGCAAACGGCGCCGCCCCGCAGACAGGGCAGCGATAGCAATAGACCGGCGGCTCCAACGGCGGCTCTGGGCAAGCCAGCCTCATAGCGCCCCCACCGGGCTTGTATCCAGCGGCCCGTCCAGGTCACCGGAATACTTGGCCTCGAAGATCGCCCGGTACAGCTCGCACTTGCTGTAATGCTTGCAGCAGAACACCGCCTCCTGCTGCTGCCGCTCAGCGCGGCTGGTGAACTGCAGGCACAGCGTCGAATGGGGCGTGATGCCCTCGCAGCCGATCCGGTTGCCCTCTAGATCCCGCCAAAACGGACACTGGGGCAGGTCTCGTACTTTTCTCATCGTCGTCTCCTCCACGGCGTAGTTTGTCGATTTTTGAGTTTGTTGGGGTTTGTCGATTTTTGGTGTGATTTGCTGGGATTTGTTTAGATTTGTTGGAATGATGCAGATATTGTCAGGACTCCGGGGCACCAAATCCCCAGCAGCCCCCGAACACACATCGCTGCAAGCGCCCGCGCGCAGCGTGACTACCGTCTGATGCTGCAAACCGCCGACCACGCCATCCCCCAAGTCACCCCCCGCATCATCGTAAGCTACAGCGAAGCGGCAAGCGGTCTGCACACCGGCTACCAGGGCACGGATGCACTTGCAAATTTGTCTGGCACTCCGTACAGTGTGCGGCTGAAGTCCCGACTTCGTATGCAGGGGTGGAATCCAAAGGCGGGGGAACGCCCCCGCCTTTGGTGGCGTCTTTCTTCCCCGGTTCTTTCTTCGCTATAGAAGAAAGAATCGGGCCCCCGGAGGGCGCAAGCCCTGTCGTCTGGCAGACATTAAGACGTAAAAGCTTTCAAATTTAGCTTATAAGCCTGGCAGAGGAACACTCTGCCTATTCCTCCTCCGCCAACGCCGCGCTCAGCGCGCGATACCGCGCCGGATCCCCCGGGCCAGCCCGTCCATCGAAGATCCGCAGCTTGCACCGGCGCATCTCCCACCGGAGCCACGCCGCCCGGGCCTCGGGCAGAACCTCCGTCAGCGCCTCGGCGACCTCCGCCGCCGCATCCGGGTCGACCTCTGATGCCGGCAGCATGGACCCGGCATCCGCGTCCAGCGTGTTTGACGTGTCCGCGTCCAACGCGTCCAGGGCGTCGGCGTCCAGCGTCTCCAGCGGCGCGTCGGCGTCGGACGCCGCCGGGGCCGGGTCCCGCCGCCAGCGGATGTACTCCCGGGCATCGCCCAGCAGGACCTGGGAGAGCAGCGCCGTGTGGCGCGTCGGGCGGTAGCGGTCCCGGGGAATGCGGTTGTGCTGGTGCCAGTGGGTGAGGAGGACGACGCCGTCAAAATCCAGCAGCAGCCCCGCCTCCAGCAGCTGCGAAAGCGCGGGCTTGCGCAGCCCCCAGCCCTTGCGGACGGCCTCGGGATTGTCGACAAAGCCGTCGTCATCCGCCGCCGTCAGCAGCGCGATGTAGAGGCTCCTCGCCTGCAGCGGCAGGTGCAAAAACGCGTCGCTGGTGAGAAATCCGCAGGAGATCATCCGCCGTTCCGCCATCTTGCCGCCTCCTTTCGCGCTTTTTCCAGAAATTTCGTCGATTTTTTCGGCAGGGGAGTCAAAAGCTTTAAAATTTTCAAAATAGAAGTTGAAAATTTTATACTCTCGTGGT
>CAUBQU010000209.1 GCA_958438185.1 uncultured Oscillospiraceae bacterium | reverse complement strand
TCTCAATTTCTTCTATTATTAAAATTCGCTTTTTCTATTTTATCACATGCGCTATACTATTGCAATCACCGGATTGGAAGGAGAAGCGCTCCCAATGAGAACGACAGAACTCGATATGCTGCACGGGCCGCTTGCCAAAAAAATACTGCTTTTTACGCTCCCCATTGTACTGAGCAGCATGCTGCAGCAGCTATTTAACGCGGCGGACACTGCCGTGGTCGGCCATTTCAGCAATGCGGCGGCGCTGGCCGCCGTGGGGATCAACGCGGAGATCGTCGCCCTGATCGTGACGCTCTCCGCTGGGCTGGCCATTGGCGTGAATATTCTCGTTGCAAGCCGGATCGGGCAGAACCGGCAGCAGGAGATCCCCGCCGCTGTGCAGGCCGCGCTGCACCTGTCCCTGCTTCTGGGGCTGGCTGGTATGCTCCTGGGGCAAGCCGCTGCCAGGCCGCTGCTGCGCTGGATGCAAACGCCGCAGGAGATTCTTCCGGCGGCAGCGCAGTATTTGCGGCTCTATCTGCTGGGCTACCCGTTTTTGCTTCTCTATGACTTCGGTTCCGCAGTGCTCCGGGCCCGGGGCGACAGCCGGTCTCCCTTTGGGGCGCTGGTGCTCTCCGGTATCGTCAATCTCGGCTTGAATCTTGCCTTTGTCATCGGATTTGGCATGGGCGTCGCCGGGGTCGCCATTGCGACGGACCTGTCCAATCTGCTGGCGTCGCTTCTGGTGCTGCGTCGGCTGGGGCAGGCGCGGCAGTTTTCTCTGCGCCCTGCAAAGCCGCCCCGCGCACCCGGTGTTGCCGCAGAGATCCTGAAGACAGGCCTCCCCGCCGCGCTCCAAGGCGCCGTTTTCTGCTTTGCCAATTTTTTGTCCAAGCATCGGTCAACCGCTTCGGCCGGGACGCCATCGCGGGCAGCACGATCGCCATGCAATTTGAATACTTCACGTATTACATCATCACCGCCTTTGGGCAAACGGCGACGACGTTCACCAGCCAGAATCATGCCGCCGGGCAGCTTGCTAGATGCCGCCGCATCGGCTGGCTTTGCCTGGGGCTCTCGCTTGCCTGCAGTGCCGTACCGATCTTCTCGATCGTCCTGTTTCGGGATTTCTGCTCTGGGCTGTTTTCCTCAGAGCAGGCTGTCATCCAATGCGCCGGGGTGCGGATTTTGTGCATTCTGCTATTTGAACCGCTCTGCAATCTCTACGAGATCCCAGCAGGCGTCCTGCGGGGCAGCGGCCATGCCCTGTACCCGGCGCTCAGCACGATGCTCGGCACCTGCGCCTTTCGTATCGGCTGGATCTGCACGGTATTTCGGGCCGACTGCACCCTCACAACGCTGTGCCACGCCTTCCCCCTCTCCTGGCTCCTGACGATCCTGCTGGTGGACGGCGGCTTCCTGGTACTGCGCCGCCGGACGCAGCGGCGCAGCCTGGCTGCACGGCAGGAATAAATGCAGAAACAGCCGATCTGACTTGCGCCAGATCGGCTGTATTGCACGTATTTTTCCTGTTATGCGATCTTATCCAGATAACGGACAAAGATCGAAGCCGCCTGGGCGCGGGACGCGTACTTCTGCGGGCTGAGGGTCGTCGCGGAATCGCCGCTGATGATCCCATGGCTCACAGCCCAGCACATGGCCTGGATGGCGTAACCGGAGATCTTATCAAAATCCGTGTAACCCACCGGCGCCTGGTAGGACGTGTTGCCCTTGGCATAAACGGTATAGCCATAGAGCATCTTTGCAAGCTGCTCCCGGGTGATCGTCGCATTGGGGGAGAAGGTCGTATCCGAGGTGCCGGAGACAATCCCGTTCTGCCGGGCCCAGCCGACGGCGCTGGCGTACCATTCCGTTGCCGCGACGTCCGTAAAGACGCGGGCGGACGCGGTATAGTCCCCGCTCTGGCCGCTGATGCGGTAAAGCAGCGAGACAGCCATAGCCCGGGTCAGAGTCTCATCCGGGCGGAAGGTCCCGTCGGGATAGCCGCTGAAAATGTTCAGGCGGCTGGCCTCGACAACGGCATCGGCAAACCAGTCCGTCTCCGCAACGTCTGTGTAGCCAGTCTTGCTACCGCTGGCGCTGCCGATCTCCGGGTCAACCGGTGTCGTGCTCCAGTGGGCGTAGACGGTGATCCCGGCGTAAGAGCTGGAAGACGTGTTCGCCTTGGCGATGGTATCGGCGGTGATCTTCGTGCCGCCGTCCTTGGCGGTGTACCACCCGGCGAAGTAATAGCCGTTGCGCTGGGCGTTCATAAGCGCACCGTAAGGCGTCCCGGTGAAGTAGAACCGGTTGCCCAGCGCCCAATCGCCGGTGCCTTCCATATTGACGCAGCTGCCGCCATTGGCATCGAAGAAGAGATAAGTGTAGTGAACTTCTGCTTTGCGCAGCGCAGCCCAGTTATCGTAATATTTTCCGCCGACAAACATCTCCAGATCCTGGATCCGGCGGGTCGCGATGGCGTGATGGGGCTGCCCGCTGACATTACACCACGTCCCCATGGCGTTGATAAAGTACCAGCCCTTATTTTGCAGGCTGTTGACCATCGTCCAGCTCTTGTTGTGGTAGCCGTAAATCAGGCCGGAGCGCAGGCGGCTGCCGCTGGTCCAGCCGGCGCCGAGGTTGTAGCTGAATTCTACCAGCGCGTCAAACTGATTCTGGCTCAGCGCGACGTTATACTGCTTGGCAACATTGTTGACAGCGGGCTCAAAGGAATTGACCAAAAAGTCCTGCAGCAGCGTCGTCGCCTCCTGCTGGGTGATACCGTTCTCGACATAATTCATAAAGCTCTCGTACTCCTCCTGGGAGGCGAAGCTTTCCTCGGTGTAATTTTTGACCTTCGGCGAATTCGGGCAGCGGCTGCCGTAGCCGATGGACCACTGGCCGACGTCCCACATCGGGTACTGTACAAAGCCCTCATGGGATTTGATAAACGCGACGCCCGCGCTGCTGGTCGTCCGCTGGACGAAGCCGGATTTGACGTTCTCGCCCGCCAGCGTCTCCGCGCCGTCGAAGAAGCCCTCCAGGATGGATTCGGCTTCCTGCTGCAGATCCTCATATGTATCGGTCAGGTCCGGCAGCGTTTCCTCCGGCTCTTTGGATAATTCTTGCGACTCCTCCGGTGCGTCTGGCAGCGCGCTGGCCGCCGTCTCATCCGGGGTGCGCCCGGGCTCGTCCGATGCGGCATAGGCCGCCGGTAATACAGCCAGCACAATTGTGACAACCAGAAGGAGGCTTAGTAATTTTCTCATCATCGGTGACACTCCTGTAACTAAATTCGTAACAATGTTGTAACTATTATAGC
>CAUBQU010000208.1 GCA_958438185.1 uncultured Oscillospiraceae bacterium | reverse complement strand
GTCTATGAGCAGTATGAGGATGAGAATGTGGTTTCCACGAAGACCTACACTGCCAGCGACTTGGATGCGCTGGCAAAGAAGGGGGTAGTTGGTTACCAATTCTGGAGTATGACAAGCGGAGAGGAAAAGACAGTCGCTGCGAATGAGTATGTGACGATTGCAGATTTGCTGGCAGATGCTGGTTTGGATTTTGCTGATGGCGATACTGTGACTGCATCGTCCGGCGACGGCACAACAGCGGGGATGACGTTTGCCGACGGCAATACCTATAAGTATTATATTGATGACGAGACAAAGGAAGCGAAAGAAGTGCCTGCAGCAATTCTGCTGTCTTGGAACAGTGGCTCCGGTTCCGCGGAAGAGGTCGCGAAGACAGCTTACCGTTCCGGCAACCTGCGCTTTGCCTACGGGATCAGTGAGGAGCAGTACGGTACCATCCATGGCAAACGTCTCATCAGCGGCGTCACAGCCATCACGGTTGTCCATCCGGCCCGCACAGTCTTGTCTGTTTTGGAAAAGACGGAAGGCAGCGATGCCGTCACCGTCAAGAGCTACAAGGTCGCGGATCTGGACGCCTTAAAGACGGAAGGTACTATCGGCTATCAGTTCTGGAAGACGGGCAGCGATGTCGAACAGACGATGGCGGCGACGGAATACGTTACCATCGAGAACCTGCTGGCAGACGCCGGAGTGGACTTCGCAGCAGGTGATACCGTCTCTGCGGCAGACGCAACGGGTTTTGCCTCTGACCTCAGCTATGAGGACATGGGCACCTACAAGTATTATTGCACCGCCGATGGTGCAACGGAAGTCCCCGCTGCCCTGGCTTTGAGCTGGGCGACTGGCACGGGCGACCTGGCCAGCGTTGCCGCAAAGGCGGAAAACACCGGCAACATCCGCTTCGGCTACGGTATTAGCGAGGCCCAGTACGAAGCAAAGAATGTCGGCGGTAAGCGCCTGGTCAGTAAAATCGCGACGATCACGGTCACGCATCCGGCTCCCACGGTTCTGACCGTCCTGGAGAAGACGGAAGGCAGCGACGCGGCCACCGTGAAGAGCTACACCGCAGCAGAGCTGGACGCCCTGAAGACGGAAGGCACCATCGGCTACCAGTTCTGGAAGACGGGCAGTGATGTCGAACAGACGATGGCAGCGACGGAATACGTCACCATCGAGAACCTGCTGGCAGACGCCGGTGTGGACTTCGCAGCAGGCGACACCGTCTCGGCGTCCGACCCGACGGGCTTTGCCTCCGACCTCACGTATGAGGACATGGGTATCTACAAGTACTATTGCGCCGTCGATGGGGCAACGGAAGTCCCTGCTGCCTTGGCTTTGAGTTGGGCGACTGGCACGGGCGACCTGGCCAGTGTTGCCGCAAAGGCGGAAAACACCGGCAACATCCGCTTCGGCTACGGTATTAGCCAGGAGCAGTACGAAGCAAAGAATGTCGGCGGCAAGCGTCTGGTCAGCAAGATCGCAACGGTCACCGTGACCCACGCGGCCCCCTGCAAGCATGAGACGACGGAGCTGCGGAACGCAGTTTTGGCGACCTGCACGACCGACGGCTACACCGGCGACGTGGTCTGCACGAACTGCGGCGCAACGGTCAAGACCGGCGAGAAGATCCCGGCCTTCGGCTGCCCGGGCGCCGACTTCACGGATCTGCCCGCGGTGACCTATTGGTCGCACAACGCGCTGGATTACGCGCTGCAGAACAGCCTGCTCTACGGCACGTCCGCAACGACAATCGCCCCGCAGGAGAACACGACCCGCGCAATGCTGGTCAGCATTCTCTACCGGCAGGAGGGCAAGCCCGCCGTTCAGGCCGCGTCCAGCTTCACCGACGTGGCAGAGAACATGTGGTACGCAGATGCAGTCGCATGGGCGGCAGAGAATGGGATCGTCTACGGCGTGACGGAAGACAAGTTTGACCCGAACGGCAACCTGACACGGGAGCAGATCGCAGCGATCCTGTACCGCTACGCAGGGTTCAAGGGCCGCGACACGGCAGCCCGTGCAGATCTGGCGTCCTTCCCGGATGCAGATGCTGTCAGCAGCTACGCAAAGGACGCGATGTCCTGGGCCGTGGCAGAGAATATCCTGGCCGGCAGCAAGACGAGCGACGGCACGACGTACCTGCAGCCGCGCAACACCGCAACGCGGGAGCAGGTCGCCCAGCTGATGATGCAGTACATCGAGGCAGGCAAGTAAGCTGGCTTCCTTGTATCTAGCAAAAACGTAAAACAATCGCGCAGGGCCGCTATCTGGCAAATCAGATAGCGGCCCTGTCAGAATCCGGCGGTGCCGGAGAGAACGGAGGATTCCACGCATGTATACAGAGGATTTGCTGCAGGCGCAGCTGGAGGCCCGGCAGGCCGGGCGGGATTTCGCCGTGGCGACGATCGCCGAAGCCCTGGGTAGCACGCCCCGGACCAACGGGAAAATGATCGTCTATGCCGATGGCACAACGCTGGGCACCGTCGGCGGCGGTGCGGCGGAGCTGCAGGTGACAAAGGACGCCGTGGCCCAGATCAAACGCGGCTGCAATGTGCTGCATCATTATAATGTTGGCGCGGAGACGGCGGACGATGGAATGCAGTGCGGCGGCAAACTGTCCGTCCTGATCGAGGTCTACCGGGCCAATCCGCTGCTGGTCGTCGTCGGCGGCGGTCATGTGGGCCGGTGCCTGATCCGCGTGGCAAAGCAGACGGGCTTTGATGTTCTGCTCTTTGACGACCGCCCGGCAGAGGCGGTGCCGGAATCCGCGGCACTGGCCGACCGCTTTATCCGGGTCGCGGATTTTGCGCAGGATATCTGCGCGGCGGATGTCCCGGCGGGCGCATACTTCGTCATCTGCGGGCACAGCCATGCCGATGACGGCATCGCCCTCAAGGCGGCGCTGACAAAGCAGGCAGCGTATGTCGGGATGCTGGGCAGCCGGAGAAAGATGGAGGCGCTGTTTGCCATGCTGCGAGAGCAGGGCGTTACAGAGGCCCAGCTGGCTGCGGTCCATACGCCCATCGGCCTGGACCTGGGCGGCGAGACACCGCCGGAGATCGCCATCGCCATCCTGGCGGAGATCCTCCAGGTCAAAAACGGCCGGGCATAGTAATAACTTAATGACACAAGGCCGCTATCTGGCAAATCAGATAGCGGCCCTGTCAGAATCCGGCGGGCTGCGGGCTTTTCTGCTTGCCTGCCGGGTGTTTTTTTGTTATGATAAAAGAAATGACGAAAAAGGAGGCCTGCCTTATGAGTAAAGCAGTCGAGATTTACCGCGCAACTTTCCAGGAAATTCTGGACCATGGCGTCTGGGATACCGATTTGCAGGTGCGCCCCCATTGGGA
>CAUBQU010000207.1 GCA_958438185.1 uncultured Oscillospiraceae bacterium | reverse complement strand
ATTACACCCGTGAAATTTTTACCGTGCCTGATTCGCTGGTCCACAATTGCCCTGGTCGCGCTGCGGGCGTCTGACGTGATTCATTGGCCCTGGTACGCGCTTTTTAGCCCGCTGTATGCATACGGCGTGTTTGTCGTGCTTTGTGCTGCTATAGTCGGAATTTCGGCGGTGAAAGATGGACGTTGAGATCATCGACCACAGAGCAGAAGTGGCCGCGACATTGGAGGAAGCGCTGCAGCGTGGGCTTGAAAAGTGCGGGCTGACGGCGGAGGGGTATGCAAAAAAGCTGTGCCCTGTGGACAATGGCACCCTGCGCAACAGCATAACGCATCAGGTGGATGACCACGATGTGCGCATCGGCTCCAACCTCGAATATGCCCCATATGTAGAGCTTGGCACCGGCAAATACTACCCCGGCGGCAGGCCGACGCCCTGGGTGTACCAGGACGCGCACGGCAATTGGCATTACACCCACGGTAACCGAGCGCAGCCGTATCTCAAGCCTGCCGTCGCGGATCACGCGGCCCAATACCGCGCGATCCTTGAGGACGCCCTCAAGGACGGATAACAGAATAGAAAACGCACGGAAAACGCACGCCGTGCGTTAAACACAACCGAATAAGACAAAAGCCAGCTGCTGACAAAATGTCAGCGGTTGGCTTTTTGTATTGGTAAAACCCGCGAAGGACAGCGGTTTTTATAAAACTCAAAGGGCGAAGAACCGACCCCCGAAGAAAAGGAAACTGTGCCCAGCCAGATGCTGTGCACAGTTTCCTTTTTGTGATTGCCCCACTTGGCAAGCGGCTATGTTGCAGATTCGAGCGCAACTTGGCTGGGGATCCTGCCTGCTTTCTTGCTGCCCGCGCAGCGAAATACGCTCAGCCTGCTGGGGTGGGTTTGCTTGCGGAAAAGCGGCGGGCGGGGTGGTAGATCAGCAGCGCGATAAAGACCAGCGCCGCTGTGGCGGCCAGGCTGATGGGGTAGACATTGAGGATCGTCCGGAACGTCGGGTCGTGGGGGAAGGCGGTGTAGATCCACGCGATGCGGACGCCGCACACGCCGCAGACCGTCAGGATCGCTGGGACGAGCGAACGGCCGAAGCCGCGCAGATAGGCGGACATCGTCTCATAGAGCATCGTGAACAGGTAGGCGCTGAACACGATACGCAGCCGCAGATAGCCCAGCTCAATTACGGCGGGCTCCCGGTTGAACAGCGAGAGCAGGAAGCGGCCGGAGAGCAGGACCAGCCCGATGGCAGCGGCGGTGGCGATGGCATCCTCCAAAATGCACAGCAGCAGCGTCCGGCGGCAGCGCTTGATCTGCCCCGCGCCGTAGTTCTGCCCGACAAACGTCGTGCAGGCCTGGCTGAAGGCGTTGAGGACGTAATAGGCCAGAATTTCAATATTGAACGCAGCGCTGGAAGCGGCCATGACGTCGGTGCCCAATTGGTTGATGGCCGATTGGATGACGATATTGGAGACCGAGAACATCGCGCTCTGGATCCCCGCTGGCAGGCCGATGCGCAGGATGCGGCCAAAGACTGGCCAGCTGATGCGCAGCTGCCGGGGCGCGACATGGATCACGCCATCTGTCCGGCGCAGCTTTCGAAACAGCAGCAGGGAGCTGACGGCATTGGAAAGCACCGTCGCCGTGGCGACGCCGTCGATGGTCATTTTGACGACGATGACGAAAAACAGATTGCCGATGACATTCAGGCCGCCGGAGATGGCCAGGACCAGCAGCGGCGTTTTCGTATCGCCGATGCTGCGGAAGATCGCCGCTTCGAAATTATAGAGCAGGATGACCGGCATACCCAAAAGATAGATCCGCAGATACAACACCGCCAGCGGATAAACATCCTCCGGCACATGCAGCGCCTGCAGCAAGGGGCCTGCAAGCAGCTGCCCCAGCAGCGCCACCAGTACGCCGCCGCCCAGCGCCATCACGATGGACGTATGCACCGCCTGCTGGACGGTTTTCCGGTCGCCCCGCCCGATGGCAGTGGCGATGACGACGTTCGCCCCCAGGGCGATGCCGACGAACAGATTGACCAGCAGCCCGATCACAGCGCTGTTGGCGCCGACGGCGGCCACGGCTGCCGTCCGGTCCGATACGGCAAAATTCCCCACCACGGCCAGGTCCGACGCGTTAAAGAGCTGCTCCAGGATCGCCGTGGCGGCGACGGGCAGCGCAAAGCGCGGCAGCTTGCTCCAGATCGGGCCGTGGAGCATATCCAATTCCTTGCGTGCCTTGCTCCGGCTCATAAGATAACACCTTCACTTCCATTTTTGCACGCCCTATTATAGTACTGCCCTTTGCAATTGACAAGAGCTGGTTTGCACAGAAAAACAGCGCGATTTTGCAGCTTCCTGAGCAAAATCACGCTGTAATGCAAATTTTTTTAGTTTAAAAGATAGACGCCGAAATTTAAATACCCCGCGAAGGTGATCCACACAAGGTACGGCGCCAGCAGCCAGCCCGCCGGGCGTGAAATGCGGAAAAATAGCACTGCCGTGGTAAAAACGAGCACCCACAAGGCCAGCAGCCAGAAAAAGGCAAACAGGTACGCGCCGCAGTTGAAGAAAAAGATGGACCAGAAAAAGTTAAAAAGCAACTGCACCGCGTAAAACCAGAGCGCCGTCCTGCCAGTCCGCGTGCCGCTCCCAGCGGCAAAGACCAGGTACGAGGCCAAGCCCATCAGCAAAAACAAGATTGTCCAGACGGCGGGAAACAGCCAGCCCGGTGGCGACAGCGGCGGCTTTTCCAGGGCGCGGAACACGGCCATGCCCTGCCGGGTCAGCAGGGCGGACAGGCCGCCGACGGCCAGCGGAATGGCCAGGGCGAGCACCAGCGGCTTCCATTTGTACTTCAAATTGTATCCCTCCCAGCAAAAGCATAGCCGGGCTGCGGGGGATTTATACCAAAAGCTTGCAAAGCTTTTGCTCGCGCCACCGGTAGGCCGGGCGCCAAAGTCTCATGTGCAAAGCACATGAGACTTTGGCGGATAAATTTTAATTTGTCGCTGGAAATCCTTGCTGCCGGGCGATCAGCGCTTCGGCGCAGCGGATGCCGTCGGCCGCGGCAGACATGATGCCTCCGGCGTAGCCCGCGCCCTCGCCGCAGGGGTAGAGCCCGGCGAGACTGGCCTGCAGGTCCTGCCCCCGGATGATGCGCACTGGGGAGGAGCTGCGGGTCTCCGGCGCGGTCAGGACTGCGTCGGGCAGGGCAAATCCGTGCAGCCGCCGGTCCAGCAGCGGGATGGCCTGGGCCAGGGTATCGGTAATTTTCGGCGGCAGGACCTGGCGCAGGTCGCCCCAGGTGACGCCGGGGCGGTACGTCGGTGTGACAGCGCCTACCTGCTTCGATG
>CAUBQU010000206.1 GCA_958438185.1 uncultured Oscillospiraceae bacterium | reverse complement strand
ACCGATAGCGCAGGGGGTTATAGCTGCCGCGCTTGCAGTCGCCGGGCAGATCGTCCAGCGCGTCGACGAGGTAAATGTACCTGCCGACATGATAGAGCAGCTGCTGCGCCACGCGCTCTTGCGGGTGCTGCGGCGCAAGGCAAGTCAGAAGCGTCGCAAAGGCGTCCGCCGGGGCATCCAGAATATCACTGTGGGCGGCCTCCAGCTGGGCAAGGCGCGTGAGCTGCTGGCGGATGATCGCATCCTCCGCCGGGTGCTGCCGGGCAGCCTTGCGATAGGCGCGGCGCAGCAGCAGGGATGCCAGGCGCGCGCCAAGGCGGCGCGGGCCGCGCTCATCGGCAACGGCGTCCCGCAGCTTCCAGTAGTAGAGCAGGACGCTGAAATCCGCCGCCAGGTCCATCGCGTCGCCGCCGAGCTCGCAGCTGCGGCGGGTCACATGGGCGGGGCAGTGGCATTTTTTATGCTCCCCTGCCGTCTCCGGGGCGCGGAGGAGCAGATAGAGAAACGTCATATCATAGCTGACCAAAAACCGGGCGGCAAAGCCGCAGCGCTTGCCCAGAGCGCGGCACAGGCCGCAGTAGGCGGCGCGGTAGCGGTCATAGTCCCGGACCAGGAGGGTATCCCGCCGGGGGCGGACATAGCCGAACACGCCTAGCGCCCCGCGAAGGCGGTGATGGTAAATTCCAGCCGCCCGCGCTTTGTCACGTAACGATTATAGGCGATGACCAGCAAGACCCCCAGGCAAAACCCCGCCAGGCAGCAGAGCCACACGGCAGCGCCAAGGGCGCTTGCCAGCCCGTAGCCCAACAGCAGCATCGCCAGGGGCACGAGATAGACAATGACCGCCGCGCCTAAAATGGCCCGAGAGCTTGTCTCGACGATGACTTGATCGCCGACGGCCGCGCCGATGGGGTTTTTCGCCCGGACGAGGACATGCTGCTTTGCCGAAGCGCAGCCGCCGCAATGGTCGCAGTCGCCGCTGCAGGCGCTGCGGCGGACCGCTTCGACCTGGGCGTAGCCATCTGCGCCGACACTTTTCACTTCCACCTGCTGGCGCATAGGCTCCGTTCCTTTCTTGCAAATGGCGCGCTGCGCCGTGCTATTGCAGCGTCACGGTGATGCTGGCAGAGCCGATCATCCCGACGCCGGGGAAATCCTTGGAGGTGACCGTCACGGGGATCTTATATGTCCCCGCCTGGCTGAAATCCGACAGGTCGCCCTGGACCGTCAGGTCCTTGGCGGAAATTGCTTCGATCTCGTCGCTGGGGCCGCGGATGGTGATCTCCAGGGTCGTCGTGACGATGGTGGCATCCAGGCCGTCGGGCTTGTGGCTCACGCTGAAGCTTTCGACCTCCAGCGTCTTGGTGCTCAGGCCGTTTAAGACGATCCGGGCCGTCACCTGGTTCTGACCGGAGACGTTCGTGACGTTATCCGGCAGGGTGATGTCATAGGTTTTTGTTGTAGACATCTCCGTCATCGACGCCAGGTCCAGCGTGCCGATGGACAGGCTGTCCATTGCGTCGACGATGGCGCCGGGGCCGGAGATGGTAATATAGGCGGGCGACAGTGTGACGGTGACGTTTTTCTCCTTCGCGCCGCCGCCGGCTTTGATCTCCAGCGTCAGCGGAATTTCTTTGTATTTTTCGACCGGCAGCGTGACATCGACGGCGTCGGCGCTGCAGCGGAAGTTTGTCGTGTTGACGGCGTTACCGTCGGAATCGACCAGCTGGTAGGGGAAGCTGTTGTCCACCGTCTCGGTAACGCCGCCGATATCCAGGCTGACCCGGGCGGATTCGATCTTTGAGACCTCGGCCTCGGGGCCAAAGACGGTGATCGTCTCCGGGGTGATCTTCATGGCCTCCAGATCGGCGACGTAGCCGTCGGCCACTTCGTTGGAAATATCCACCGCGACATCGACCTGCTTTTCCACCGCGCGCTCCACATCGACCGTCAGGCGCGACGGGGTCCGCTCTGTCAGCTGGACGTTGTTACTGGAGACCGAGTCCGGCAGGGAGACGGTGTA
Source organism: uncultured Oscillospiraceae bacterium (assembly GCA_958438185.1). Taxonomy (GTDB): domain Bacteria; phylum Bacillota; class Clostridia; order Oscillospirales; family Oscillospiraceae; genus SVMC01. Next base: position 1,356 of record CAUBQU010000206.1, on the reverse strand, counting down.
GCTCAGATTCTGCTCCCCCTCGCTCTTGATGCGGGAGACGTCCGCCGTGACCGTCAGGCTCTCGCTGGTGAGGTTATTGAGGTCGGACCGGCGGCCGTAGAATTTCAGGGTGACCGTCGCGTTCTGGCCGGAGGTCATGACAAGGTTGTTGTCCGTCAGGGAGGTCATGTTCTCATACGTCACGGGGACGCTGTAGACGACCTTCGTGTCGTTCGGGTCGACCACGGTAACGACGTAGAGCCAGAGACAGACGGAGATGGCCAGGGCCAGGAGAATGCGGGGGATCTTACTTTTTTTCATGCCGCTCCCCCTCCTTGCCGAATCTCCGGCGCAGCCGCGCCGTTACGCCGCTGGGGCGGTCCGCCTCGTCGGTAATGAGCTCGTTGCGCAGCAGCTTTTCCAGCATCTGCGGGGCCAGGTGCCGCTTGAGCATCCCGCCCTGGGCGACGGAGATCGCGCCGCTCTCTTCTGAGACGATGACGACAATCGCGTCTGATACCTCGCTCATGCCGACCCCGGCGCGGTGCCGGGTCCCAAGATCGCTGCTCAGGTGCGTGTTCTCAGACAGGGGCAGCACGCAGCCAGCGGCGGCGATGCGGTCGCCCTGAATGACCATTGCGCCGTCGTGCAGCGACGCTTTGGGGAAGAAAATATTGCGGATCAGCTCCGAGGAGACCTGGGCGTTGAGGATCGTGCCTGTTTTGAAATACTCGCTCAGGGAAGTCTCCCGTTCAAAGACGATCAGCGCGCCGACCTTTTGGCGGCTCATCGTCTCACAGGCGATGACGACCTGGGCGATGACGCCCTCATACTGGCTCACCTGGGGCTTGCCCTGCCAGATGGACCGCAGGCTCCTGCCGCCGAAGCGCTCCAGCGCCCGGCGCAGCTCCGGCTGGAAAATGACGACGAGGGCAATAATGCCCAGTTCGAGAATTTTATCGAGGATATAGTTCAGCGACCGCATTTTTAAAATGCTGGTCAGCGCCGTCAGCAGCAGCAAAGCGACGATGCTCCGGATGATCCGGGAGGCGGCGCTGCTGTGGACCATGTTGATGCCCTTGTAAACGATAAAGGCGACGACGAGGATATCCAGAATATCCCAGAAGCCGATGGTGGGGATCATTTCGATAAATTCGCTGAAGTAGTTCAAAATGACGCGCATCGACGATCCCTGCCTTTCCCCTGATTTTTTACAGCGCCTGGCCCCATTGGCCGCAATTGTAATCATAAAATATTATAGCCCAAACCGGCGGCAATAGCAAGGGCAAATGCGTGAATTTTTTGTGTCGTCTAACGCGGTGCGGGACCCTGGGGCGCAATAAACATCCCCCGGCCAAGCCGGGGGTTTTTCATATG
>CAUBQU010000205.1 GCA_958438185.1 uncultured Oscillospiraceae bacterium | reverse complement strand
GGATATAGGGATAGCGCACGGAAATATTGCCCGGGAAATTTTCCAGCAGCCAGTGAAGATTTTCTAAGATCTGCCGGTTGTCGTGGCCGGTCAGGGCCTTGTGGCGGGCGGGGTCGATGTGCTTAAAATCATAGAAAAACGCGTCTGCCTGCGCTGCCGCCTGCTGCAGGCTCTCCAGCGGTACAAAGCCGCAGGTCTCGACCAGAGACGGCACCTGCTGCGCCCGCAGCGCCGCCGCGGCCTCGGTGAGGAACGCCGCCTGCAGAAGCGGCTCACCGCCGCTGAAGGTCACACCGCCGCCGCTGCGCAGGAAAAAGGCCTTGTCCTTCAAAACCTCCTGCACCAGGGCATCCACCGTGTATTTCATGCCCTGCAGCTTGCGTGCATTGATATAGCAGCCACGCACACAGGCCAGGCACAGGGTACACTTGGCGCGGTCCGTGATATAGCCGTAGCCCTCCCGGCGGGAGATCGCCCCCTGGGGGCAGGTCTCGACGCACTGGCCACACTGCACGCACACGTTGCCAATGTGCATGATCTCCGGCGCTGCCAGCTGCGATTCCGGGTTGGCGCACCATTTACAGCGCAGCCCGCAGCCCTTGAGGAAGACCACGGTACGAATGCCGGGCCCATCCTCGTTGCTGCCGCGCTCAATATTAAAGACGGTACCTTCTAACGCTGTATGCTCCATGGGTCTTGATTCCTTCTTTCCCGGGGTGCAATGGTACCCCGGTTTTTCAGCATCAAAGCTCCAGCTCGCTGCGGCTGATGACATCCTCCTGCACATCGGCAGCCAGGGTCGTGAACAGGGCGCTGTAGCCGGAGACGCGGACCATCAGATCCTTGTACTTTTCCGGGTTCTTCTGGGCCTCGCGGTAGACCGCATTGCTCACAACATTGAACTGGATCTGCTCGCCGTATTTGTCGAAGAATACGCGGATCAGATCGCAGACCCGCTGCTTCTTCTCCCGGCTGTCCAGCGCGGACTTGAGCAGACGCATATTGAAGATCGCGCCCTTCTGGATCCACTGGGTGGGCAGCTTGGAGACAGACATCGTCGCCGCCGTTGCGCCGCTGCGCTCGCTGCCATTGGCCGGAGAAACGCCGTTGTTGACCGGGGCGCCGCTCTTGCGGCCCTCTGGGGTGGCGCAGATGCTACGGCCGAAGGCGACGTTGCCGCTGACCGGGCTCTGGCTGTAGGAGAAGCAGCAGGGCACCGGGCCCTTGCCATACTTGGAGCTCTTATATTCATGCCGCAGCGTCTTGCCGATGTAATTCTCGACGGCGACGGTCCAGCGATCGGCGGTGTCGTCATCGTTGCCGTATTTCGGGGCCTTGTTGAGCATCATCGCCTGGATCTGCGGGCCGGTGGGTGTCGTGGTCATATCCTCATAGTTGGTCTCGCAGGCGTGCAGAAGCTGCGCCATCGTCAAAACCTTCTCGTCAAAGACGGCGTATTCAATGGCAGCCAGCGCATCGCCGGTGCTGATGGAGCCCGCGGTGGGGCCGCCGTCGACGGAGTAGATGGAGCCGCCCTCGACCAGGTCCATACCGCGGCCAATGCAGTCGGCGACCAGCGAAGCGCGGAAGGCGTTGATGTCCTTCTCGCAGTGAATTTCGTCGTTGATATGCTCGCAGACCGGCAGCAGGTCCATAAAGTACCGCAGCTGGGTCAGATAATTCTCAAACACCTCATCCATATTCTTGCAGGATGCGAAAGGACGCGGCGGCGCGGCGAAGCGGTAGCCGGTCTTGGTGTCCAGGCCGTCGTGCATGGCGATATCCAGCACCTTCTCGACGTTCAGCCACGGGCCCTTGGCCGCAAAGTCCCACTTGCCGGGGATGGACGCCTCGATGCAGCCATCGGGGACCCAGTTGACCAGGTCCTCCTCGTCGGTGATGCCAAGGTCCCGCAGGGTGCGCATAAAGGCCTTGTCGTTATAAAACGCCGGCTGGCCGCCCTGGTGCTTTTCCATTGCCTCCAGATTGCGGATGATAAACGCGTCGTCCGTGCCATCAAAGACCTTGACGGAGACCGACGGGGTGAACAGGCGGACATTCTCGCAGGCCTCGACGCAGAGGTAGGAGACCTCATTGACCGCGTCCTTATGGTCCGGCGTCTGGCCGCCGATGGCGATATTGATAAACATCTGATAGCCAATGAAAAATTCGGTATCGGGCCAGGAGCGCAGCTTATTGAGCTCATTGCACTTGATAAAGAAGGCTTCGACGATCTCCAGCGCCTCGTCCCGGGTGATGCGGCCTGCTTCCAGGTCCTGCTTCAGCAGCGGATACGTATACTGGTCAAAGCGGCCCAGGGAGATGGCATGGCCGTTGGACTCCAGATGCACCGCAAGCAAAATCATATAAATCGCCTGCACCGCCTCGTGGAACGTGCGGGCCGGATGCAGCGGCACGTGACGGCAGATCTCTGTCAGCGATACAAGCTCCGCCTTACGCTTGGCGTCCTGGCAGGCCTCCGCCTGGCGGGCGCATTCCGCAGCGATGCGGTTGGAGAAATTGACAACGGCTTCGTTGCCCTGCAGAGCTGCCTGCAGGAACCAGATCTTGCGGATATTGCCGGGCTCCTTGGGGTCCAGCTCCGCCAGGCGGGCGCGAATGCGGTCCATGACGTCCTCCAAGCCCTTGGTCACGACCAGGTTATAGTCGACGACCTCGTTGCCCAGGCCCGCGCCGGAGACCCATGTGTCGTCAATGACATTGGCGTCCCACGCTTCGTTGATCTCCTGCGGCAGGGAGCGGCGCAGCGCTTCATACAGGCTCTTGCCTTCCCAGTAGTCCACGCACTTCATAATGGCGTCAACATCCTCGGGCGCCACATCGAAGCGGTCGCCGGGGCGCGTATTGGGGAAATAGGGCTTCCCCTCCACCAGCTCGCTGCGGAGCCAGTCCGTGGAGTACTCGGGGTAAATGGGGGAAGATTTCGGCCACTGGGCCTGGTTGCCGACGATGAGCTCGCCCTCATTGACATAGACGCTCATCTGATCCAGCACATCATAAAATGCCTGGGAGCGGCGCAGTGCAATGGGCTTGCCCTCGCTCTTTTTCATGGATTCGGTAAAAATCACGCAGCGCTCCGGGCAAATGCGGGGCGTATATGCATCAAACAGCTTTTGGCGAAGTAATTTTGTTCTTTCAGTCATGACCTTCTCCTCCATCTATCCAGGATTTCTCCGCCCCGTGGGACGGTTTTACAAATGTAACATGTTGCAATTCTTCTAATTCCATATTAGACCCAAACGGGGACACGTGTCAATATTTACATAAGTTTCATCCACTTTTCGGAAATTATCATCATATTTCCCGTCAATTCTTTGTTATTTTCTGGTTAATTTTCCTAGTTTCCCGAACTTAAATGT
>CAUBQU010000204.1 GCA_958438185.1 uncultured Oscillospiraceae bacterium | reverse complement strand
AGCTGATGTACGGCACGACGGATACGACGTTTGCGCCGGACGACGCCCTGACCCGTGGCATGTTCGTGACGATGCTCTACCGCATGGAGGGCAAGCCGGAAGTGACGGGTAACACGAGCTTCGCGGATGTCGCAGAGAATGCGTACTACGCCGACGCTGTCGCTTGGGCAAACGCCAACGGCGTGGTCTACGGCACGAGCAATACGACGTTCAGCCCGGAGGGCAAGATCACCCGCGAGCAGATGGCTGCCATGATGCGCCGCTACGCAAGCTTCAAGAAGCTCGACGTCACTGCGACGACGGATCTGTCTGGTTACACTGATGCCGCGACCGTCAGCAGCTGGGCCACGGGCGACATGAAGTGGGCCGTTGCCTCCGAGCTTCTGTACGGCAACAACCATAACCAACTGCAGCCCACGGCCAACGCGACGCGCGCCCAGGCAGCAGCCATCCTGCAGCGGTTCGCGACGAAGATCGTCAAGTGATTTGAAACGAACCGGCAAAAAGTAAGCTTCATTCCTGATCCTTTCTTTGCATCGGGCGGAGGTCCCCCTACCTCCGCCCGGCCCTCCGGCGAGACCCGCCGGAGGGTTTTTCTATGCCCGCACAGCATAAAATTTCGCTTGCCGCCGAAAAATAGAAAAGAAGGAATTGAAAAAAGAGAGGGAATATGTTATACTAACCCAAATTGGTTCTTTTTGGAACGAAAATGGAAAGAAGGAGGGGTCGTGATGAACCTGTCTCAAAATGTGCTGCTGTGCGAATATTCCCCCATGCGGAAATTCCACCCGTACGCGGCGGCAGCGGCGCAGCAGGGAAAGAAAATCTATCACCTGAACATCGGGCAACCTGATATTAAAACACCGGAGGCGTTCTTCGCGGCCGTGCGGAATTTCCAGCAGGATGTGCTGGCCTACTGTCCCTCCCAGGGCCTGCCGGAGATGATCGAAGCGGTGCGGCAGTACTACTGCAAGCTGGGCGCGTCTTTTGAAACGAAGGACATCCTCATCACCACCGGCGCCAGCGAGGGGCTGCTGTTTCTGATGCAGGCTATTCTGGACGCTGGCAGCGAGGTCATCACGCCGGAGCCGTTCTACCCTAATTATGAGACCTGCGCCCTTATTGCCGGCGGCGCGCTGCGCCCCATCATGACCCGGCCGGAAAATGGCTACCGCTACGCCACCCGGGAGCAGATCGAGCCGCTCATCAATAAAAAGACCCGGGCGATCATGCTGGCCAACCCGTCGAACCCCACCGGCTATATTCTCTCGCCGGAGGAGATGCGGCTGCTGGCGGATATCGCCATTGAAAACGATCTCTATCTCATTGCCGATGAGGTCTACCGGGAGTTTGCCTACGGCGAACGGATGCCGGAGTCCTTCTCGAAATTTAAGGACCTGGAGCAGCATCTGGTGCTGGTGGACTCGGCGTCCAAGCGGTTCTCGGCCTGCGGCGCCCGCATCGGCGCGCTGCTGACGAAAAATGAGGCCCTCATGGCCCAGATGATGAAGCTGGCCCAGTGCCGCCTCTCTGTTGCGACATTGGATCAGATTGCAACGACGGCCCTGTATCAGCTGGACCCGGGGTATTTCGACGAGGTGCGGGAGGAATATCACCGCCGCCGCGATATCTGCTACAAAAAGCTGATGGAGATTCCTGGCGTCTGCTGCGAGTGCCCGGAGGGCGCCTTCTATATGATGGCCAAGCTGCCGGTGGACGACACGGAGAAATTCCAGAAATGGCTCCTGGAAGAGTTCGAGGACAACGGCGAGACGGTCATGTTCGCGCCGGGCATCGGTTTCTATACGACCCCGGGCTGCGGCACGCAGGAGATTCGCATTGCCTATGTCCTGGAGGGGCATAAGCTGGAGCGCGCCATGGAGCTGCTGGGCCTGGCCATCGCGCAATACAACGCCTGGGGCTGATTTACGCGGCGGGATTTGCAGGCGCAAAATTCAGAAACTTAAGCTTGCAATTTTAAAAAATGTCTGTTATTATATAGCGTGCGACGCAAAAACGCGTCGCACGCTATACATTTGGAGGGACCCTTTTGGAGCAATGGAAGCAACAAACGCAATTGGACGCCGGGATGCGCATCGGGCCGCAGATCAAGCAGCTTTCCAATGCGTTTCACCAGTGTGTCAACCGCAGCTGTGAATTATCCGGGCTGACCGGCGTGCAGACTTGGGTGGTGAGCTACGTGGTGCTGCACCCGGAGCAGGCAATCTACGCCAAGACGCTGGAGCAGGTGCTGCATCTGAAGCACCCGACGATTTGCGGCATTCTGCAGCGGCTGGAGACCAAGGGCTTTATCACCTTCGCCGTCGACGAAGTTGACCGGCGCTGCCACCGGATCATCCCCACGGAGCTGGCGCTGCAGGCGCACCGCCAGGCGGCCGAGGGGCTGGACGCGGTGGAGCGGCAGCTGCTGGCGGGTTTTTCGCCGGAAGAGGCGGCGCAATTTTATGACTATCTGGCGCGGGCGGCGGCCAATATCGGCGCGCACGGCTGTGCGCCAGGTCCGGAACAACAGGAGGAGACATCATGCTGAAACGACTGCTGCAATGCCTGCGGGAGTACAAGCGCGCGACGATCCTGACCCCGCTGTTTATGATCGGGGAGGTCACGTGCGAGTGCATCATCCCGCTGCTGACGGCAAAGCTCATCAACGGCATCCAAGCCGGGTGTACGATGGAATTTATCACGAACTACGGGCTGGCGCTGCTGGCAATGGCGCTGCTCTCCCTGGGCTTCGGCGCCCTGTCCGGCGTATTCTGCGCCACGGCCTCGGCAGGCTTTGCCCGGAACCTGCGGCATGACCTTTTTTACCATGTGCAGGACTTTTCCTTTGCCAACATTGACCGGTTCTCGACTTCGTCCCTGGTGACGCGGCTGACGACGGACGTGACGAATGTCCAGATGGCGTTTATGATGATCATCCGGACGGCGGTCCGCGCGCCGCTGATGCTGGTCTTCGCCGTCTGCATGTCCATCTCCGTGGGCAAGCGGCTGGCGTGGGTCTTTGCGCTGATGATCCCCATCCTGGGCGGCGGCTTGGCGCTGATGATCTACAAGGCAATGCCGCTGTTCAAGGCTGTCTTTAAAAAATACGACCGAATGAACAACTCCATTCAGGAGAATGTCCAGGCGATGCGGGTCGTCAAGAGCTTCGTCCGGGAGGACTACGAGAGTAAAAAATTCTTTGCCACGTCCGACGACGTGCGCAAGGACTTTACCAAGGCGGAGAGCATTCTGGGCTTCAATAACCCGCTCATGCAATTTTGCGTCTACTGTTCCCTGATCCTCATCTCTTATTTTGCGGCGAAGCTGATCGTCACCAGCGGCGGCACGTATCTCAATGTCGGCAGCTTGACGAGTATGATC
>CAUBQU010000203.1 GCA_958438185.1 uncultured Oscillospiraceae bacterium | reverse complement strand
GTTAAAATATTCCTGCAGTGTCATCGCAAGCCCCACCTTTCCGCCTCTGTTACGCTGATTTTATCACAAAACCCGGGTCTGTCAAGTCGACTGGGCCGCTGGGCGCCCCAATATCTAGCAGGCGCAGCCCCAGATTTTGTGGTTTCCGGAAAATCCGGCGAAAAATTCGTATTTCTTAAAAAAATGATTGACCAAACCGCAAACAGCCGTTATAATACTGATTGTATGACCCCATCCTACGAGGGGTATTTTACGGGACTCGCTGCGGCTGGAGACAGCTGTTGAGCATATTTTTTCAGGAGGTGTATACAATGCTGCGTACCTATCAGCCCAAGAAGCGCCACAGATCCAAAGTGCATGGGTTCAGAAAGAGAATGGCAACTGCCAACGGCCGGAAAGTTCTTGCACGCCGTCGTGCCAAGGGCAGAGCCAAGTTGTCTGCTTAAAAGCCCTGGCCGCAAAACAATGCTCAATCCAGATGCTAATGAGATGTTAAGGGCGAGTAGATGTATATCTATTCGCCCATTGCTTTTCCGGCGCGTCGGCACGGCAGTTTGTTTGCCGGGCTGCGGGAGGTTATTATGCGCTTCTCCAGATCTTTGAAACTGAATCATGTCTTCCGGAAGCTCTATAACCGCGGCGACTCCGCCGTGAACCGTTACCTGGTGCTCTACTGCCAGCCCAACCATCTGCAGGAAAACCGTGTTGGGATCACCGTCGGCAAAAAGCTGGGCAAGGCCGTCGTGCGCAATCGGGCGCGCCGCCGCCTGCGGGAGGTCTACCGGCTCAACGAGAGCCGCTTCCGCCCCGGCTATGACATCGTTGTCGTCGCCAGAAGCCGCGCTGTGACGGCGGACTTCGGCGCGCTACAATCGGCGTATCTGGGAGCAGCCAAGCGTCTGGGGCTCCTTGTCAGAAAGGACGAAGAAGGGTGAAGCGCGTTTTACTCAAATTGATCCGATTCTACCAGCGCTGTATTTCCCCGGCCTTTCCCGCCCGCTGCCGTTTTTCCCCCACCTGCAGCCAGTATGCCTACGAGGCAGTGGCAAAATACGGCGCGTGGAAGGGCGGCCGTTTGGCATTGCGGCGGCTCATCCGATGCAATCCCTTTTATAAAGGGGACTATTTCGATCCAGTGCCCTAGGGCGCGCACACACAACGGAGGAAAAACATGATCCTAGCATTCGGCTTTTGGGATATTATCAAAGTCCCATTTGGCTATGTGCTGGAGTGGCTGTACAACTGGACAGCAAACTACGGCCTGGCCCTCATCCTGTTCTCCCTGGTCCTGAAGCTGATTCTCTATCCTACCAGCGCCAAGAGCAAAAAGAGCATGATGAAAATGTCGCGTATCTCCCCGCAGGTCAAGCTGCTGGAGCTCAAATACGGCGACGACAAAGAATCCTATCAAAAAGCGGTCCAAAAGCTCTATAAGGACGAAAACGTTTCGATGACCGGCGGCTGCCTGTGGTCTCTGATCCCCCTGATCGTGATCATCCCGCTGTACCAGGTCATCCGCCAGCCCATCCAGTATATGATGCACGTTTCCAGCGAGAACGCGGCGCTCATTCTGGAGGGCATCAAGAAAGCAGCCCCGTCGCTCTTTGAGCACGCCAACGACTACTACCATCAGATGATCGCCGCCAGCCATGTCGGCGAATACGCGGACCAGATCAAAGACTGGGTGCCGGACCTCGGCAAGACCCTGCACAGCCTGAACTTCAACTTCCTGGGCATCGACCTGGGGCAGGTGCCGGACTGGAAGATCTGGAAAATTGAAACCCTGAACTGGGCCGCCATCGGCCTGGTCGTCCTGCCAATCGTCGCTGCGCTGACGCAGATGCTCTCGATGCTGCTGAGCCAGAAGATGAACAACCAGGTCGCGACCAACGCCCAGGGTGAGCGGGATGACGCGGCTGCCGCCGTGGCAAACCAGACCAACAAGTCCATGATGCTATTTATGCCCATCATGTCGCTGGTCTTCTGCTTCACCATGCCCGCCGCCATCTCCGTTTACTGGATCGCCCAGGCTGTATTCGGCATGATCCAGGACTATTTCCTGACAAAGCACTACCGGAAGATCTACGACGCCGAGGACGAGGAAAAGCGCAAGCGCGCCGCGGAATTGGCCCAGATCGAAGCGGAAAAAGAGAAGAGACGCGCACTGCGCCGGGAAAAGAACCCCGATCTTGCTGTGGAAAACACCAGCAAGAAGAAGCTGCAGCAGCGGCAGAAGGAAGAAGCAGAAGCAGCCGCCAAGGCATACGCCCGCAAGCACGCCGAGGAAACAGGGGCCGCTCCAGAGGCCGCGCCGCAGGAACAGAGCGACGCCGCCGTCGGTGAGCGCACCTACGCCCGGGGCCGTGCCTATAAGGCCGACCGCTACCAGAAGCCCAACGGCTCTGCGAAGGAATAACAGGAGCGTACCATGGAAAAAAGTATTATCGCAACCGGAAAAACCATTGACCTGGCGATCCAGGCCGCTTTGAATGAACTGAAAATGGACCGCGACGCAGTCTCCGTCGAGGTCCTGGAAAATGCAAAATCCGGCTTCCTGGGCATCGGCGCCAGCCCGGCCAAGGTCAAGGTGGCCTACGAAGCGCCGGACGCGGAAGCAGAAGCAGCGCCCGCCCCGGCACTGTCCGCCGCCTCCCGCTCCAAGCCGAAAAAGCAGCGGCTGCCGAAGGAGGAAAAGCCTGCCGCCAAGCAGCCTGCCGCGCAGGCGCCCGCTGCACCTGCATCGCCTGCAAAGCCCGCAGAAAAAAAGCCTGCCCGGCCGCAGCAGGAAGCCAAGCCCGCCGCGCCGAAGGCCCCTCCGAAGGAATACCCCGTGGCCGCCCCCGGCTCGATGGAAGCTCGGATCGAAGCCTTTATGCAGGGCCTGCTGGCCCACATGGGCTCTGACGCCGTCCCCCACGCCGTCGCGACTGGGGAGGACACTTACATGGTCGAGCTCGTCGGTGAAAACCTGGGCGCTCTCATCGGCCGCCGCGGCGACACCCTCGACGCGATCCAGCACCTGACGAACTACGCCGTCAACCGCGGTGAGACGAAGCGGGTCCGCATCAATGTCGATGCCGAGTCCTACCGGGCAAAGCGGGAAGAGTCCCTGCAGCGCCTGGCCAAGAAGGTCGGTGCAAAGGTGACGAAATACCGCAGAAATATCACCCTGGAGCCCATGAACGCCTACGAGCGCCATGTGATCCACGCCGCCCTGCAGGATATGCCGGACGTCACCACCTTCTCCACCGGCACGGAGCCCAATCGCCGGATCGTCGTGGCCTATAGCCGCTACCGCAATTTCGACGAAAAGCAATAACACGTTTCTCACCCCCGGCGGCTACGGTGCGCCGGGGGTCCCTTTTTCATCATTTTCCCGCCGATGGGTAAGCTATACGC
>CAUBQU010000202.1 GCA_958438185.1 uncultured Oscillospiraceae bacterium | reverse complement strand
GCACCAGGAGTACTGCACAGCTTGATTATACCCTGTGCCATCCTCGTACTAACTCGAAATCAGAGCTGCTAACCAAAAACAGAACTGCTAATCATAACCACCGGCCAGGCCGGTGGTTTTCTTTCTACAACCAAAAACCGGGGCCGCTGTCCAAGACAGCGGCCCCGGCGGGGTCGTGGGGGCTAGCCCCCCAGCGTTATTTCTTGATCTTGTTTATTTCTCGATCTCAGCACAGAAGCGCATCATAAACGTCGCCACCTGGGCGCGGGTCGTGCTGCCCTGCGGGGCGAGCAGGACCTTTTCGCCCTGCAGGTCGCCGGCCAGCAGGCCGCAGCCGTAGGCCCAGCGCATCGCCTCGACGGCATAGGCCGAGATGCGGCCGTTGTCCTCGAAGGCGCCAAGGCTAGCGTCGCTGCCTGTCGAGACGTCGCAGCCGGTGTACTTCGCATAGCGATAGAAGATCGCCATCATCTGCTCCCGGGTCACAACATCGTTGGGCCCGAATGTATCTGCGTCATACCCTGCGACGACGCCCACGGACTTCGCCCACACGATGGCGTCGTGATACCACGTCCCCACCGCGACATCGGCAAAGCCCGCCGCGTTACCGGCTGCCGGGCTGCCGTTCAGCCGCCACAGCATGGCCGTGACCATGGCACGGGTCGTCGCGTCCTGGGGCGCGAAGATATTCTGGCCGTAGCCGACCATCAGGCCGTTCTCCAGGCAGAAATGCACGCCGTCATGATACCAAGCCGTCGTCGTGGCATCCGTGAAGGGCCAGATGGGGCAGGTCTCATCCTTCGGGCAATCCCGGTAGCCGATATTCCACGGCTGCTCTGCAAACGTCGCCGCAACGGTGACGGCGCTGCCGGGCATCTGGAACGTATACGTCCCATTCTCCCCTGCCGTCAGCGCAACGGCATTGCCCGCCGCGTCGGTCACGGTGACGGTGCCGATACGATAGCCATCGCTGGGCGTCACGGTGACGGTCACCGTCTCGCCCTTGGCCGCCGTCTCGCTGCTGGCAGAGACGCTGCCGCCGGTGGGCGTCTTTTCGGGAATGCTGATCGCATACTTCGTCGTCTTATACAGGATGATATACGGCGAGAATTCGCTCGCCTGCAGCGCGATGACGCCGCCCGCCGCATCCTGGACGCTGGCGCTTGCCGTCTTGACCGCGTCGTCATGCAGGTACAGGACCCGCACATCCTGCTCGTCCAGATCCAGCCCCGTCTTCAGCGTAATGCTGATGGGCGCGTCCGTCTTATGGATCGCGATCTTCTCGACGCCGCCGAGAACCTCCTTGCCTTCCTTCGCCGTGACGCCCAGGGAGATCGTCAGCTCCCAGACCTGCGCCGAATCGTCCGCCGTCTTTGCGCCTTCCAGCGCCTTCGCCTGCTCCTCCGTCAGGTCGCCGGTCAGGGTCACCGTCAGGGTGATCTTCGCTTCGACCAAGCTTGCGCCGCTGCCCAGGACCTGGCGCAGCTGCGCCGCCTCGTCGTCCGTCAGCCCGTCCGACGTCTTGCCGGACAGGACGTCCCGCAGCAGCTGCCGGGCCTGCTGGGCCAGAGCTGCCTTGTCGCTGTCTTTAACCTCTGCCGCCGCGCCGGTGGACGCGTCGACCTTGACCTGGACATCCACATCGACGGCCAGCTTGCCGTCGCCATCGTCAGACGGCTCCTGGCTCCAGCTGTCGATCGCCTGCCACTGGGCCGTCAGCGTGAGATCCGCCTCCGGCGTCAGCGTCGCGCCGGGCAGATAGCGGTTCTCGCCATCGGACCACCCGGTGAAGACATAGCCTTCCTTCGCCGGCGCATCCTTGACGGTCACGCTCGTGCCGGGGTCGACGGTCTCCGTCGTCGGGTTCTCGTCATCCGCGTCATGCTTGTAGGTCACAGTGACCTGGGGGATGGTGTAGAGGGCCGCCCAGTTGCCGAGGGTGTAGCCCTCCCGGTAGGTCTCCTCTGCCGCGACCTTGTCGCCCTTCAAGACCTGGACCTTCCGGTCCGCCGTATACTGCCAGGTCAAGCCAGCATCCTTCGTGGTAACGGCTGCCTCCGTCTCCGCTGCCGGTGTCGTCTCGCCGGTGTACCAGACCAGGTTCGCATTCGTCGCCGTCACGTCCGCAGACAGGGTGCCGTCCTCGTTCTGGCCCCAGAATGCGCCATGGGTATTGTCCTTCGTGAACATCCAGATATCCGCCGTGCTGGCAAACTCCAGCTTGTTGGCAAATTCTGCTTCCGTATCGTAATACGTGCCCACGCCGATGGCCTGGGCCTTCGCGCCTGCGTAGGCGCGGACCTTCGCGGTGCCGGTGATGGCGATCTTGGCAAAGCCGCAGTCATTGTCATTGCTTCTGCCGCCGCCGATGCCAGCGCCGCCGTCCCGCAGGCCGTCCTTATAGCAGCCGCCGACGGCGGTGACATCCGCCGCGCCGCTGATGGTGATGGTGCCCGCGCCGATGGCGCCGCTGTTGCCCGCGCCAATGCCCGCCGCCGCGCCGATGGCCGACGCCTTGACGGTACCGCCGCTGATCTCGATGGCCGTGACGCCGCCGTTGTCGCCGCCGCCAATGCCTGCGCCGCCGTAGCCGCCGTCCTGCTTGCCGTCTTCAAATTCTGCGCCGCCGGTGGCCGTGACGCTGCCCGCGGTGATCTTGATGGTGCCGCCGTCGACATTCGCGCCGCCGCCAATGCCAGCGCCGTCCGCCAGGCCCGTCGCCGTGACGGTGCCGCCGGTGATCTCGACCAGGGCCTCATTGTCCGCCGTGTAGAACGCGCCGGTCGAACCGCCGCAGCCGATGCCAGCGCCGCCGCCGGTCAGAGACCAGCTCTCACCGTCGCCGCCGGTGGCCGTGACGGTACCGCCGGAAATTTTCACGGTTCCCTTGGCCGGGAGCAGGACTGCCTCGTCCGTCGCGTCCTTGGCCTTGGTCGTGTTGCCGCCGCCGCCGATGCCAGCGCCGGCACCAGCGTTTGCGCTGTTGGCCTTGCCGCCGGTGGCGGTGACCGTGCCAGAGGTGATGGCGATGGTCCCGCAGTCCGCCGTGCTGGCACCGATGATATGATCCGCGCCGGACATCCAGATGCCGTTGCCGCCAATGCCCGCGCCGCCGCCATAATAGACGCTCGTGATGCTGCTATCAAAGCCGAAGTCGACCTTCTTGCCGACATCGCGGATCGTATCCGACCCTGCGCCGCCCGTCGCCTGCAGGGAGCCCTCGCCGGAGATGGTCAGGCTCGCCCCCGGGGCGACGGCAATGCCAGCGTAGCCGCTGCTGCCTTCGACGCTATTTTCGCCCTGGAGCACCAGCTTCGCGCTGCCGCTCTTGACATAGATCGCCGGGGCGTATTTTAACCTGTCTCTTATACACATCTCGAGCCCACGAGACAGCGCCACACATCTCGT
>CAUBQU010000201.1 GCA_958438185.1 uncultured Oscillospiraceae bacterium | reverse complement strand
ATTTTAACACAAATCCAAAGGGCGCGCTGGCCCTGTCCGGCGGGGTGGATTCGGCGTATCTGCTCCACTGCGCCCAGGCGGCGGGGGCGCAAGTGCAGCCTTATTTTGTCGCGACCCAGTTTCAGCCGGCCTTTGAGCGGCGGGACGCGGCGCAGCTGTGCGGCGGCCTGGGGCTGCCGCTGAAGGTTTTGGCGCTGGATGTTCTGGCGGATGCCCAGGTGCGGCGCAATCCGCCGGACCGCTGCTATTACTGCAAGCGGAACATATTCTCTGCCATTGCCGCCGCCGCGGCCGAGGACGGCTACCGCCTGCTCTGGGACGGGACGAACGCCTCGGACAATGGGGCGGACCGCCCGGGGATGCGGGCGCTGCAGGAGCTGCAGGTCCAGTCGCCGCTGCGGCTGTGCGGGCTGACAAAGGCGCAGATCCGCGCTGGGGCGAAGGCAGTGGGCCTGCCGGTCTGGGACAAGCCCGCCTACGCCTGCCTGGCCACCCGGGTCCAGCCCGGTATGGGGATCACGGCAGAGAATCTTGCCCGGATTGAGCGGGCGGAGCAGGTGCTGTTTTGCCTGGGCTTTCGGGATTTTCGCGTCCGCCAGCGGGGAGATACAGCGCTGCTGCAGTTGCCGCAGGCGCAGCTGCCCCGGGCGCTGGAGCAACGCAAGGTGCTCCTACAGGCGCTGCGGGCAGAGTTTTCGGCGGCAGTATTGGATCTGGAGGCGAGAGATGAATGAACGAGAAAGCATTGGCAGCTCTGCTTAGGCAGGTGCAGCAGGGCGAGATCTCGCCGCAGGACGCGGCGCTGCAGCTGAAAATGGCCCCGTTTGAGGACCTGGGCTTTGCGAAGATCGACCGACACCGGAGCCTGCGCCAGGGCGCGGCGGAGGTCATCTACGGTGCGGGAAAGACGCCGGAGCAGATTGCGCGCATCGCCGCCGCCCTCCGGGACGGGGGACAGGAGACGGTGCTCATCACGCGGATGAGCCAGGACGCGGCGGAGTACGTGGCGGCGCAGCTGCCGCTTACCTACCACGCTGCGGGCCGGGTCGGTGTGATTGGCCCGGTGCCGGCGCCGGACGGGCTGGGGACGGTCGTCGTCGCCACCGGCGGCACCAGTGATATCCCGGTCGCCGAGGAGGCGGCGCTGACCGCCGAGGTCTTGGGCAGCCGCGTGCTGCGGCTGTATGATGTCGGCGTGGCCGGGGTCCACCGGCTGCTGGCGCATCTGGAGGACCTGATGCAGGCCAGTGTTGTTATCGCCATCGCTGGAATGGAGGGCGCGCTGGCCAGTGTGATCGGCGGTCTGGTGGACTGCCCGGTCATCGCCGTGCCCACAAGCGTGGGCTATGGTGCGGCCTTTGGCGGGCTGGCGGCGCTGCTGTCGATGCTCAATTCCTGCGCCAGCGGTGTCAGCGTCGTGAATATTGACAACGGCTTTGGCGCGGGCTTTTTGGCCAATCGGATCAATCATATGGGGGTGCGGCCATGAATGCGTATTATGTCCGGCCCGGCGCGCCGGAGATGGAGACGGAGACGATCTGCGAGCTTGCCTGCAATCTCGATGATATGACGCCGGAGGAGATCGGCTTTGCCGCGGCGCAGTTGCGGGACGCCGGGGCGCTGGACTGCTATACCATTGCCATCGGCATGAAAAAGAACCGCCCCGGTGTGATGCTCTGCTGCCTCTGCCGGGCGGGCGAGGAGGAACGCTTTGCTGCCCTGCTGTTTGCCCATACGACGACCCTTGGCGTGCGGGTGCAGCCGGTGCAGCGGCGGGTGCTGCCCCGCAGGGCGGCAACGGTGCAGACGCCGCTGGGCCCCGTCCGCTGCAAGTGGGCGGGCGGACGCTGTAAAGCAGAATATGACGACCTGGCGCGCATCGCCCAGCAAACGGGGCGGAGCCTGCACCAGGTCAGGCAGGAGATCGCCGCCAGTCTGGCGGCTGCCGGAGAAGAGGAGACGCAATGACGACGGGAAAAACGCTCTATTTTGACTGCGCCATGGGCGCGGCGGGGGATATGCTGCTGGGGGCGCTGTTTGCGCTGGCCCCGGCGCAGGACGCGTTTCTGCAGGCGTTTGCCGCCCTGGGTCTGCCGGGCGTCGCGCTCACGGCCCGGCCGGTTGCGCAGGGGGAGGTCCGCGGCGTGCAGATGGAGCTGACGGTCGGCGGCGTGGCCGAATCGGCGGCGCAGCTGCCTGGTACTGCGCCGCAGCACCAGCATGAGCACCACCATAATCACCACCATGCCCATCGGAGCTTGCCGGATGTGGAAGCGATCCTGGCAGGGCTGCCGGTCTCTGCCTGGGTGGCAGAACAGGCCCGGGCGGTCTATGGCCGCATCGCAGCGGCGGAGGCCGCTGCCCACGGGGTGCCGGTGCGGCAGGTACATTTCCACGAGGTCGGCGCGCTGGATGCCATTGGCGATGTCGTCGGCTGCTGTATGCTGCTGGAGCAGCTGGCCCCGGCGCACATCTGTGCCTCGCCCGTCAGTACGGGCCGGGGGACGGTGCGCTGCGCTCATGGCGAGCTGCCGGTCCCGGCGCCAGCCACGGCGTATCTGCTGCAGGGAATCCCGACGCAGCCCGGCCCGGCGGCGGTCACTGGGGAGCTGTGCACGCCGACCGGGGCAGCGCTGCTGGCCCAATTTGCTGCGTCCTTCGGTCCCCGGCCCGCATGGGAAGACGCCGTTTGCGGCTGCGGCTTTGGGACAAAGCGCTTTCCCCTGCCCAACTGTGTGCGGGCCTGGCTGGGGAGCACGCCGCGTTAAGGGTGCAATCATGCAAAGAGACCGGGCTTACGCAGGCGTGTACCGCGCAGGCCCGGTCTTTTTGTGTCAATGAGCGCCAACGGCTTGTGTCAGCGGCCGGTGGCGTCGGAAAGATCGGCGATATTCAGGATGGTGAGCCCGGTCCGTTTTGCACAGGCGACGGTGTATGCGGTGCCGCCGGTGGGGGCAGTCAGATAGCACAGGCAGCAGCTGCTGTGGGCGACAAGATGGCGATTCCTTTTTTGCATACAGCCCGGCTCGTAGCGCTGGGCCATATAGACTAGCTTATCGGCTCGGCGTTTGATGGAATGGTAAGTTAATTTATCCCGGAGCGGCCAGCCCCGGGTCTGGTCCCGGCAGGGCAGGACGAGGATCAGCCGGATGGCTGGATAAGACGCCCGCAGCCGGAGAATGCACTGCGCCGCCAGCGTGTCAAAGCCCCGGGCGCCGCCGACGCCGAAGTAGCGATACCCTTGGCCGATGAGCTGCTGCAGCGCCACTTCCAGACGGGCGGCGATCTGCGCCACTTGCGCTGGCGGCAGCGTTCGGTGCCCGGTCAGGCAGCAGGTCTTGCTTCGTAATTCGTCCAAACGGGTCACTCCTTAAAATACTATAAGCATAAAATAAAGAGAAATTATGCTTATAGTATATATTC
>CAUBQU010000200.1 GCA_958438185.1 uncultured Oscillospiraceae bacterium | reverse complement strand
GAAAAAGAAACTAGCCTTGCTTTTGTGCCTGGTGCTTCTGGTCACTGCGCTGGCCATCCCCGCAGCGGCGGATAACACCGCAGCCTGGGACGGCAGCGTGGATACCAGCTGGTACAGCGCGGAAGCGAAAACGTTTGAGATCTCGACGCCTGCCCAATTGGCGGGCCTGGCTGCCATCGTCAATGGCACGGCAGACGGGATCACGAAAGATAACTTTGCAGGCAAGACCGTTACGCTGACGGCGGACCTCGATCTTGGCGGCGTCCAGGGTTCGGACGGAACCTGGAGCGGCCAGGCATGGACACCCATCGGCAGCAACTACAGCAGCGGCTTCATGGGCCTGTTCAACGGCAATGGCCATGCCCTCTCCAACTATTATTCGAATGTGCAGATGGGCTCCTGCGCCGGTCTGTTCGGTTATCTGGAGAAGACGGCCATCGTCAAGAACCTGCGGATCGTCTCCGGCGCGGTCAATACGACCGGCACGAGCGGGACGGGCTCGATCGTTGGCATTATGAAAAACGGCAGTATGCTGCTCAACTGTGCCAACAGCGCCAGTGTCACGTCGAATTCCTGGAATACCGGCGGCATCGTCGGTGAAATGCAGACGGGCTCTTCTGCTTGGAACTGCTATAATACCGGCGCGGTCACCGCCTCCCGGTATGTCATCGGCGGCATTGCCGGTGTGGCGCATGACCTGTATAACTGCTACAACCTGGGCGATGTCCGGAGCGAGTGGGACAACAGCAGCACCCTCCGCGTCGGTGGCATTGCCGGTGTCTCCACGGGCTACCAGAGCTCCGATACGAAGAACATCCTCCGCAACTGCTACAACGCAGGCAAGATCACGACACTGAACGGCAGCACGAAAGAAGTCGGCCTGATCATCGGCAACGGCAACAACGGCAGCTCCTGGAGCCCCGTGCCTGTGACGCTGACCAACTGCTGGAGCCTGCAGACGGATGCGATCAACGCTGGCCTTTTCATTGCCGGCAATGAGAAGACGAACCGCGCGGGCAGCGGCGCCAAGAATGACGCCGAGCTCAAGGCGGCGGCAGCTACCCTGGGCGGCGCTTATGCCGATAACGCGGGCAGCTACCCCCAGCTTGCCTGGCAGGTCAAGGATGCCGACGGCAACTACGGCTACGACGCCGAGCTCAAGGGCCTGGCCATTGCCAGCCTGGACGTGACCAACGGCAGCGCGGTCCTCACCCTGAACCGCCTGCTGAGCTACACGCCGATGGACGCCAGCGCCTTCGCCTTCACCGCGACGATCCAGACCGTGGGCGAAGCGGCCGTGCCGCTGGAACTGAACATCACCGGCAGCGCCCTGGGCCAGAACGAAGCGGGCACGGCGACGACCTTTACTTATAACTTCACCCCCGTCCACGGCAAGTTTAAGGACAGCACCGTCACCTTCTCTGCCGTTTACGCAGACAACGCGGCGGTCACGGCCCAGATGGCCCTGCCCACCAGCACCCTGTGGACGGATTATGCCGCAGATGCCTTCGCAGGCGGCGACGGCTCCGCAGCAGCCCCCTATCAGATCGCCACGGCAGAGCAACTGGCTTATCTTGCCAAGACAGTCAACGCCGGGACGAATTACGCGGGCAAATTCTTTATTCAGACCGCGGACATCGACCTGACGGAATCCAAAGTCGTCGGCAATGGCGCGAAGCTCGCCTGGGAGCCCATCGGCGCGACCAAGGCCTTCAGCGGCAACTACAACGGCGATAATCACAAGATCACGAACATGACCATCGACGGCCAGTGGAGCTATGCGGGTCTGTTCGGCCTTGTCAGCTACTCCGGCGCGGAGCGCACCAGCGCCCGGCTGGCGAATATCAACCTGGAAAATGTCCAGATCCATATGGAAGTGCCCACCAGCCTCAACGTGAATGTCGGCGGCCTGGCGGGGCAGACCTCCCGCGGCGATATCCGCAACTGCCATGTCCTGTCCGGCGCGATCGAGTGCAACGGCGCGACGGGCATCGTGGCGGGCGGCTTGGTCGGCAACTTCAAGCCCAGCGCCAACGGCACCGACGGTGCCTGGACGCGCTATCTACTCAACTCCTCCGCCGAAGTGTCCGTCAACACCACGGGCTGGCAGGTCGGCGGCCTGGCAGGCTGCATCTCCGACCGCTCCACCTACAGCGGCACGGATAAGTACATGGGCGCAGTCGTCGTCCGCAACTGCTATGCCACCGGCGATGTCACCGGCCAGCAGTATGTCGGCGGCCTCATCGGCTGGGGCGCCAATATCAAGGAAGGCGAGATCCATAACTGCTACGCCTCCGGCAATGTCACGGTAACGGGCAATGGCCGCCAGGTCGGCGGTCTGCTGGGCTACGGCGCAGAGCAGTCCAACCCCTCCGCCCTGCAGGTGACGGGCAACGTCGCCATGGGCGAAAAGATCACCGGCGTTCTGAACGACGGCGTGACGGCGGGCCGCGTGGTCGGCATCGGCACGTCCAACGGCGAGAATTCGGCCATCACCATCCAGGGTAACTATGCGCTGGACAGCATGTATGTCATGAACATGGTCCTCACCGGCGGCGCCGATAACTACATGGGCATCGCCAAGACGAAGGCGGAGCTGCAGCAGCAGGCCACCTGGGAAGGCATTGGCTTCGATTTCAGCGAGGACGGCGTCTGGAGCTGGAACGCGAGCGAGCAGCGCCCGGTCCTCAAGGGCACGAAGATGGGCTATGCCATCGAGATCATGGAAAACCCGAAGGACGCCGTCGCCTTTGCGGATCAGAACGCAGTCGCTTATGCGGCAGCGGCCGGCGGCATGGGCGATCTGACCTACCAGTGGCAGATCAGCCGCGATAACGGCGAGAGCTGGAAGAATCTCTCCGGCCAGACAGAGACCAAGCTGGACTTCGCCGCCTCCCTGCGCTATGACGGCGCCCTGCTGCGCTGCGAGGTCACCGACACCGTAGGGACGAAGGCGTATACCCAGACGGCAAGCCTGCGGGTCTACGACGCGGACGTCACCGCGAAGGACGTTGCAGCGATCCTGTACGCGGACTATGCGAAAAACGGCATGAAGGTCACGCATGCGGCCATGGCGGCACGCAGCTACCAGGAGGATATCTCCCAGCTGCAGACCACCACGACCTGGCGTTATACATATGAGGGCACGACCAGAGATATGAACGGCCAGATGGCCTGGGCTGCCATGGATGCCATGGCCCGGGGCATCAACCCGATCCTGTATCCCACGACCGGCTATGTTCCGGAAGAGATCACGAACCTGATCGTACGCTACCAGAACCAGCAGACCGAAGCTGCCACCGGCGGCTTCTACCCCAACGCGAAATATAACAACAGCTATTATCTGAGCAGCAATATCCAGTATATCATGGCGCTGGACATGTTCTTCGGCGGCAGCGACTGGAACCTGTCACTTATACACATC
>CAUBQU010000199.1 GCA_958438185.1 uncultured Oscillospiraceae bacterium | reverse complement strand
TAGCTATGTAGAGACCGTCGTTCCCGCCACCTGCCAGGCAGGCGGCTATACCCGCCAGATCTGCACCCGCTGCGGCGACACGCAGATCACAGCAAAAACGCCCGCCACCGGGCATATGGCAGCGAACGACGCAGCAGTCGCTGCAACCTGTGTGCTGCCCGGGTACACCGGCGGCAGCCACTGCGCTATGTGCGGCGCTGTCCTGGCGCAGCACACCATGCAGCCAGCTTTGGGGCACAACTGGATCAACAGCTGGGTCGTCGAGGAACCCTACCAAACCGGCTACGGCATGACCTGTTTCTATTGCAACCGCTGCCAGGGCTACCGCTATGAGCCCGCCGGGACACAGCATGTGCACCACTATGTGGATTCCGTCGTCGCACCGACGTGCATCGACCCAGGCTTTACCGTCCACACCTGCGCCTGCGGCGATACGTATATTGACAGCAACGTTCCCCAGTTGGGGCATAATTTCGTAGGCGGTGTCTGCACCCGCTGCGGTCTTTCTGAGGCCGATGCCCCCTGCGACGGCGGCGCACACTGCCCCAGCGCCCGGTTTACCGACATTCCCGCCCCCAGCAACTGGGCCCATGCGGGCATTGACTACGCTGTATCCCACAGCCTGTTTGCCGGGACATCCCAGACTCAGTTCAGCCCGAAGGGCGTGATGAACCGGGCCATGCTCGTCGCCGTCCTCTGGCGGATGGCGGGGCGGCCAGAGCCCAGCACCGCGTGCCCGTTCCAGGACGTAGGCCCCGATACTTATTACACGAAGGCCGTAGCCTGGGCAGCGGAGAACGGCGTAGTCGCCGGTGTCTCAGCGACGCGGTTTGACCCGGCGGCAAATATCACCCGGGAGCAGATGGCGGCGATTCTCTTCCGCTATGCGGCAAAATCCGGGGTGGATACCAGCGCCCGGGGCGATATCTCCGCCTTCCCGGACCGGGACCGGGTGGCATCCTATGCCAGCGACGCGCTGCGCTGGTGCCTGGCAGAGGGCATCATCAGCGGCTCGGCAGAAAACGGCGCCGTCTACCTGGCCCCCCAGGGCAGCGCGACCCGGGAGCAGGTCGCCGCGATCCTGATGCGCTACTGCAAGCACATCGGAGCCTAAATACATCACAAAAGCCGCCTTAGACGTATTGCCTAAGGCGGCCTTTTTCGTTTTAACAAAAATCCCCTGCACCAAATCACTAGGCATCCAGGCAGACTGGAATCTGCGCCAGGGGCGCAATGGCATCGGGCTCCACTTTGCAGCGCAGGGCCAGGAGCGTCACCCCGGCCTGCTGTGCTTCGACCAGCGCCTGGGCAAAGGCTTGGTCGGTCTTCCAATTGGGCCGCACACAGGTGACATGTTCCATGGCGGCGACGAACAGGACATAAGCCCCATAGCCCGCCTGGGCCGCGCGGAGAAGTGTACGCACATGGCGCGCACCCCGTTGGGTCGGCGCATCCGGAAAGACGCCCGCCCCATCCCGGGCCAGCGTCACGCCCTTGACCTCCAGCAGACAGGGCTTGCCCGCCCGCTGAAACGTCAAGTCAAGCCGGGCGTCCTCCCAGGGCACCTCCCGCCGCAGCTGTTCCGGCTGGAAGCCCGCCCCGCCGGAAGCCAGCCACTGGGCTGCCAACGCATTGGGGGCCGTGGAGTCCAGATTGAAATACGCGCCGTCCCGCTCCACGGTGATCAGCGTATAAGCCGTCTTGCGTCCCGGCGCATCGCTGTGCTGGCACCAGACCGGCGCACCGGGCCGCAGCAACTCGGCGCAGCGGCCTGTATTTTTCACATGGCAAAGCGTCCGCCCTTCCGCCAGCTCCACCCAAGCCGTAAAGCGGTTCACCCGCTGGCAAAACCGGCCCGGGACGATCCCCTCATAGCGCAGCATGCCCGATTCCCCCTTACTTTTTGTTTCTTTTTGTTATTGTAGCACGCAAATGCAGGCTGTCAAGCGCGCCGCTTTTTGCGGATTTTGCAGAAAACAGTAGCAATTGGTGGAAAAATGCGTTATAATAAGCGGGCGAATCCATGTATGAAAGGAGCTCACGCATGAAAGTATTTCGAGCGATCCTGACGATATTGGGCTGCGCCCTGATCGTGCTGGGCGGCTATTCTGCCGTCACCTTCCTGATGCAGCGGGATTTTGCCCCGGTGCAGGAACCCACGGTCGAAGCCCCGCAGCCCGCAGAACCCGAGCAGCCGGAGCAAACCCCGGAAGAGCCGACGCAGCCCGCGGAGGACCCGGAACTGGAAGCCCGCCACAGCCGCGCGCAGGAAATTCTGCGCGACATGTCCTTGGAAGAAAAAATTTACCAGCTGATGTTCGTTCGGCCGGAAGCAATCACCGGTGTCGACCAGGTCACCGTCGCCGGTCAGACAACGCAGGATTCCCTGGGCCGCTGCCCCGTCGGCGGGCTCGTCTACCGCGCGGACAACTTAGAGAGCGAGGACCAAGCCAAGGAGCTGCTGGAAAAAACAGCAGCCTATCTGGAGGACGACGGGCAGATCGCCCCGTTCCTGGGCATTTTTGACGACGGCGACGAGACCTCCCCGGTGGCAGGCGATCTGGCAGGCGAAACGCTGGATTCCTTTGCGACCGTCGGCCACTCCGGCAGCGGCGGGCAGGCAGAGCAGCTGGGCAAGGACCTGGGCAAGACGCTTGCCGACTATCATTTTAACGTAAACCTCGCCGCCGGTGCAGAGCTCAGCAGTGACCGCAGCGACTGCTTCTCCGCCGACGGCGAAGCGGCCGCGACGATGGTGACCGCTTACGTCACCGGCCTGCAGAGCGAGAACGTTGCCGCCGCGCTGGCCCACTTCCCTGGCGAAGGCGCCGCGCAAGACGGCGTCTGTGATAAGACGGAGGAGGCGCTCCGGCAGAGCGATCTGCTCCCCTTCACGGCGGGGATCGAGGCCGGGGCTGCCATTGTCCAGGTCTCCAATATGACGGCCACGGAGCTGGACACCGTCCCCTGCTGCCTCTCGTCTGCCGTGATAACGGACCTGCTGCGAGATAGCCTGGGCTTTACCGGCGTGATCCTGACCGACCCGCTAGGCGGCCAGACCATTTCCGCCCAGTATGACGAAGCCGAAGCTGCTATTCTGGCGCTGAACGCCGGCGCAGATATGCTCTACGAGCTGAATGACCCGGAGGGCGTCTATACCGCGATCCTCTCCGCCATCCAAAACGGCGAGCTCACGGAAGAACGAATCGACGAGAGCGTCACCCGAATCCTCTGCGCCAAACTGCAGCTGCAAATCATCGAATCATAAAATGCTTCCCGCCGCAGCGGGCCGCTTGATCGGTCCCTGCGGCGGTCGTCTTTTTTCATACAGAAAATCCCCACAGACGAGTGACCAGCTCACCTGTGGGGATTTTCCAGGAATATAAAAAGAGAGGGAAAAATGAAAAAGTGTAACTCACTATGGTTACAGT
>CAUBQU010000198.1 GCA_958438185.1 uncultured Oscillospiraceae bacterium | reverse complement strand
TATCTGACCAGTGTCTCCCTCCTGCTTGTTTTTTGGATGGCCGCCCGCTCGGCCTAGTATTTTATCTTCTGGCAGCCCGGCGCGATCCGATATCTATGGTATCTGTTCTATCTGCCCATGCTATTTGTGCCGATGCTGGCGCTGCTCATTGCCATGTCCCTCGGCAAGCCGGATGACTATCGTCTGCCGGGCTGGACCCGGGCGCTGTGGCTTATCTCCGGCGCGTTGCTCCTCTTTGTTTTGACAAACGACCTGCACCAGCTCGTATTCACCTTCCCCAAAGATGCTTCCGTATGGACAGACCGGGATAACGGCTATGCCGCCGGATATTTTATCGTCGTCGGTTATCAGGTGGTCTGCGCCGGTGCTGCACTGGTGCTGCACTGGTGCTCCTGCTACTCAAGTGCCGCATTCCAAATGGCAAACGCTATCTTCTGCCCATCGCGCCGCTGCTTTTCTCACTTGTTTACAGCGCGCTGTATTACGCAGGCGTTCCGTGGCTCCGCTTCCTATTTGGCGACCTTGCAGCGTTTCAAAGCGTGATATATGTGCTGACCTTTGAGCTCTGCATTCTCTGCGGCTACATTCATTCCAACAGCCGCTACGCCGATCTGTTCGCATCTTCCACCGGCACCTCTGCGCAGATCACGGACCGGGCCTTCCGTGTCCGCTATGCCGCGCGGAACACCGCGCCGATCCGCCCGGAAACGATGCAGCAGGCCGTCCAACGCCCCGTCCCCATAAGCGGCGGCTTGACCGTCCACGCTATGCCCATCGGCGGCGGTTATGCCGTCTGGACCGAGGATGTCTCGGCGTTGCTTACCATCAAGGAGGCGTCCGAGAGCCTTTCCGAAGAGCTCGCTGAGCGAAACGACATCCTGCGCTATGAATATAAGCGAGAGGCCAAACGCCGCAAGGTGGAAGAGCAAAACCGCCTGTATGACCTGCTGCAATCAGCAACGCAAAGCCAGATCGACCGCATCTGCGTGCTGTCAAAAGCCTATCAGAATACCTCGAAAGCCGAGCCCAACCGCGCCAGAACATACCTGGCCGAGATCGCCGTGCTGTGCAGCTATATCAAGCGCCGCAAGCATCTGACCCTTTTGACGGACCGCGACTATAAGGTCGCCGTCAGTGAGCTGGAGCGGGCCTTTTCTGAGTCGCTGCAAACGCTGAAGCTTCTGCATGTACACAGCGCGCTGTATCTAGATGGCAGCCTTTCCCTGCTCCCCGGCAAAACGGCCGCCGCCGTGTTCGATTTTTACGAGCAGGTGATCGAAGCGGACCTGGAAAACCTGGCAGGGCTCCAGGTAAGCCTGACAAATCCGGGCGCGCTCCGTCTATTGTTGAATGTGCTGTGCAAGGCGGACCTGGCCCGGCTTGCAGCTGGCAGCGAGATCCTCTACGAAGCGGACGAGGACGATGCCTATCAGCGCCTGATCTTCTTCCCGGAAGGAGGCGCTGCAATATGAGCCCATTTTCTTCCCTGCCTGCCCTATGGCAGACGCTTTTGCCGTTGCTGCTGCTGGCGGAGGCAGTGCTGGAGCTCGGGCTGCTTTTATACCAGCTGCTCCGCAGGAACAAGCCAGCCCACAGCCTGCCCTGCGCGGTGCATTTTGTGATTCTGGTCACGCTCCTCTTCTCCGTCACCCAGGGCGACCCGGACGAGGGCAAGGACGCCTTTCTCCTCGGCGCGCCGTGGATGCTCTTTGCCGCCGTCATCGTGCTGGCAGCCGTTCATTTTGCCATCGCTCTGCCGCGGGAATACCGCCGCCGAAAAAGCGAGCTTTCCCCATTCTCCATCAAAGAAGCGACGGATAAGCTGCCCATGGGCATCTGCTTTGCAGACCCGGATGGGCGCATCATCCTCTGCAACGACCGGATGCGCCGTCTCTCCTTTCTCCTCTGCAACCACGAGCTGCAGCTTGCCGATGACCTGGCAAAGGCCCTGGCCCAGCCCGCGCCGATCGTCACGGTAACGGGCGACTGTTATCTTCTGCCCGACCAAACCGTCTGGCAATTTCGCACGCAGCAGATCACCGTGGACGGCGATGACCGCTGGCTGCAAATGACCGCGCACGATGTGACCAAGCTGTATCGCGGCAACCAGCGCCAGGCGGAGATCAACCAGGAGCTGCAGGAGGTCAACCGCAAGCTGCAAGGTATGTACGAGCGCATGGCGGATGATATCAAAGAGAAGGAAAGCCTAGACCTGAAGATCCACATCCACGATACCATCGGCAGAAGCCTTCTGACCATCCGCGATATCATGGAAAGCGGCGAAGCTACTGAGAAGAAGCTGGCGGCCCTGCAGGCGGCGATCGCCGTTCTCTCCAGCGACCGCACCGCGCCCCACGGCACGATGGAGGAAGTAAAGCAGGCCGCGGCAGCCCTGGGCGTGACCGTGCAGGTAACCGGCTATCTTCCGCCCGATTCGGCAGCCTACACGCTCGCCGTGGCCGCCGTCAGAGAGTGCGTGACGAATTGCGTCAAGCACGCAGGCGGCAGCGAGGTAGCCGTCCGCATCGCGGAGCACAGCGACTGCTACGATATTACGATCACCAACAACGGCGCCGCGCCCTGCGGCCCAATCCGGGAAGGCAGCGGCCTGACCAGCCTGCGCCGCAGCATCGAAGCCGCAGGCGGCGAAATGCACACGGCATACAAGCCCCGGTTCGCCTTACTCATCACCCTTCCGACAAAGGAGAATGCCCTATGATCAACACCATTCTGGTGGAGGACGATCTGTATATCCAAAAGCACTTTACCGAGCAGCTGAACGCGGACGGCGGCTTCCGGCTTTCCGGCGTATATCGCGATGCCTTTGAGGCAGAAAAGTACTGCACCGCCGCGGTAGACCTGGTTCTCATGGATGTGCAGACGCAGCACAAGCACTCCGGCCTTGCCGCCGCGGCGCGCATGAAGCAAGTATTTCCGCGCCTCAAGATCGTGGTCGTCACCTCGCTGGTCGATCCCGAGATATTACGCCAGGCAAAACGGGGCGCTGCCGACAGCCTGTGGTACAAGGATCACGGGACGGCGCAGCTGCTGGATGTCGTAAAGCGCACCCTGGCCGGGGAAAAGGTCTTCCCATGCGCCGCCCCTGCGGTAGAGATGGAGGCGACAATGTCCGATGCATTCTCCCCCCGGCAGCTGGATATTTTGCGCTGGTATATCCGCGGGCTGACCTATCAGGAGATCGCCGATAAATTCGTCATCACCAAAAACGGCGTGCGCTGGAACCTGGACGATATGGTGGAAAAAGGCGGCTTTCCCAACCGTGAGGCCCTCGTCGCCACCGCCATTGAAAACAAGCTGATGGTCACGACGCTGAAAGATGAATAACGGCCGCACCATTCCCTTGACCTCTATGTTCAAGGGAATTTTTTATGCCCAGCCAGCAAGAAAATTTCGAAAACACTACGATTTTACATCTGTCACTGGCACAAGTGCCAGTGACAGG
>CAUBQU010000197.1 GCA_958438185.1 uncultured Oscillospiraceae bacterium | reverse complement strand
TCCTTATGCTTTTTCAAATTCCTTGGCCACATCCTGCAGCAGTGCGCGGATGGGCAGATGCTGAGGACAGACGGCCTCACATTTGCCGCACTTGACACAGTCGGACGCCTTGCGCCCCGGCGCGGTGTGGACCTCGTCATAGTAATAATTTGCGTTCCAATCGTGGTAGAGCTGCTTCGTGTTCATCACAGCGAACAGGTCCGGGATGGAGATCTGCTTGGGGCAGCCGTCGGTGCAATAGCGGCAGGATGTGCAGGCAATGAGGTGCTTGCTCTTGAAGATCTCCCGCACCCGGTCGATGGCCGCCTGTTCCGCAGCACGCAGTGGCTTGGGCGCTGCCAAGACCGCGCAGTTCTCCCGCAGCTGCGCCAGGTCGCTCATGCCGGACAGGACCATCTTAACGCCGTCAAACCCCGCGGCAAAGCGCAGCGCATAGCTGGCAGGGCTGCCGCCATGGAGCGCGTCCAGGACTGCCTTGGCGTCGTCCGGTAAATTGGCCAGGTTGCCGCCCTTGACCGGCTCCATCACAAGGACCGGCTTGCCAAATTCCTGGCAGACCTCATAGCAGCGGCGGCTCTGGATGGCCGGGTCGTCATAATCGGCGTAGTTAAATTGGAGCTGGACGACTTCGATGGCCGGGTACTCCGTCAAAATCTGCGTCAGGACCTCCGGCCGGTCGTGGAACGAGATGCCGACATGGCGGATCTTCCCCTCCGCCTTCAGAGCAAAGGCCGTCTCATAGGCGCGGCAGGCTTTGAAATGGCCGTAGTTCGTCAGGCCCTGGGCGTGCATCAGGTAGTAATCAAAATACTCTACGCCGCAGGCAGCCAGCTGCTGGGCAACCAGCGGGCGGATATCCGCTTCCGTTTTGAAGAAATTCGCCGTCAGCTTGTCCGTCAGGAGATAGCGGTCCCGGGGATAGCGGCTGGTGAGGCATTCCCGCAGTGCCGTCTCGCTTTTGCCCTGCAAATAGCCGTGGGCCGTGTCAAAATAGCAAAAGCCGGCGTCCAGGAATTCATCGACCATCTGCTTTGTCGTGGCAAGATCGATCTCGTCGCCGCACTGCGGCAGGCGCATAAAGCCGAAGCCAAGCTTTTTGATATTCTGTTCCATAAAAGCGCTCCTTTCATCATTCCAGTTACGGCGCTCCCGCCGCGATGCCCTTATTATACACCCCCGCGCCCGCTTTGGCAAATCCGCTGCCCGCGTCCCCCGTCTGGCAGCGGGTAAATTTTCTGGCGATTTGGTATATTTCCGGCTGTTCGGTAAAGACAGCCGGAAATTTCTGTGCTATACTCATCGCAGTTAGCCAAGGTTAACTACAAGCTATCCCATGACAGGAGCATACCGCAGATGGAAACGACATTCCTCCAAAACTAAGGGGCGCGCCTGCTGGCGCAGAGCGACGGCTGCACCGTCTGGCAATTTCGCAACGTGACCGGCGACGGGACCATGACAGCCTACGATATCTTTCCCGGCGTAGTCCTCAGCTTTCACGACTTCCACATGGGCTGCTTCGAGAGCAGCTACGTGGCGGACCGGCGGCTCTTTTCCATCGACCACTGCCGCGAGGGGCGGATGGAATACACACCGCGGGCTGGCCTGCTGGCCTATACGGAAGCCGGAGACATGAAGCTGGACCTTCGCCTGCAGCATACCGGCCTCTTCCGCTTCCCTTCCCTCACTACCACGGGCTGACCGTCGCCTTTGACCGCGATGTTGTCTGCCAGTCGCTTCCGGCCGCGTGCCAGGACTTTCCCGTGACGCCGGAGGCGCTCATCGCCCGCTGGCAGCTGGGCGCTGTCCCCCGCGTCGTCCAAGGCGCGGCACAGCTTTCGCATCTCTTCGGCGAATTATACCGCGTGCCGGAGAAAATCCGTATTTCCTATTTCAAGGTAAAAATTCTGGAACTGCTGCTGTATCTGGAGGCGATGCCGCTGCCCCCGGACGACGCCGCGCCGCCCTATTTCTACAAAAGTCAGATGGAGAAGATCAAAGCCATCCGGGACTATCTCGCAGCGCACCTTGCGGAGCATTTCACCCAGGAGGCGCTCTCGCGTCAGTTTGATATCCCCATGACGCCGATGAAAAACTGCTTCCGCGCCGTCTACGGCGCCGCCATCGGCGCCTGGCTGACGGAATACCGCATGCGCTTCGCCGCAGAGCTCCTGACGTCGCAGCCGGCACTGCACATCGCGGAGATCGGCTGCCAAGTCGGCTATGACAACGCCGGAAAATTCACCCAAGCCTTTAAACGAGTCCTGCATACGACGCCGTCGGCGTATCGCCGGGAGAAAGGAGCGCACCATGAACCATGAAAAAAAGAATTGGATCCGCACGCTGTTTTCCTACGCGTCAGGCGAGGGCAGGCGGCTGGCACTGTCCATCCTACTGTCCGTTCTGAGCGTGATGCTTGGCCTGGTCTCGTTTTACTGCATGTACCGGATGCTCTGCCTGTTCGTCTCCGGCGGGGTGACGACGGCGGGGATCGTGACCTGGTGCCTGCTTGCCCTGGCCGCCTACGGCGGCATGATCCTGCTGCACAGCCTCTCCACCGGCGTTTCCCACGCGATGGCCTACAGCATTCTCGAGCGGCTTCGCCTGCGCCTGGCAGACCGCTTCCTGCGCGCGCCCCTGGGCGACGTGCAGCAGCACACCATCGGCGAGATCAAGAGCATGATGGTCGATAAGATCAAGAACATCGAGCCGCCGCTGGCGCATATGATCCCCGAGGGCGCGGGGCATATCGTCCTGCCCCTTTGCAGCATCGCCGCCCTGCTCTGCCTGGATTGGCGGCTGGCTTTGGCGTCGCTTGTGACCTTTCCCCTTTCGCTTGTCTGCATGGGGATAACCTTCAAGATCAGCGGCGATAGCTTTGCCAAATACGACCAGGCTTCGAACGAAATGAACAGCGCCATCGTGGAATATGTTGAAGGCATCGAGGTCATCAAAGCCTTTGGCCGCGCAGGCGTCAGCTATGAAAAATACGCCGGGGCCATCATAAACTTCCGCACCTTCGTGATCAAATGGCTGACCTCGACATTTGTGACCATGAAGCTGAGCTTCGCCCTCTTCCCCTCCACCCTCATCGGGACGCTGCCGGTAGCATTGGCCCTGGGGCGCAGCGGCGCCATCACCGGGCCCCAGGCGGCGCTGGCCACGGTCCAAAATGCCGACCAGATCCTCGTCGTCGAAAACGGGCGCATCGCCGCCAGCGGCACTCACAACGAGCTTCTCCAACAAGACGGCCTCTACAAACGCTTCACCGCGCTCCGCACCCAAGCCGAAGCCTGGCACATGCCATGCACTCCCTCCGCGCCTTAAACTTTCTTCCCCCCAAGATAGCAAAGACCGGTGGGGCAATACAACCTGCCCCACCGGCCAAATCGCAGCAACCCCGTAGCAACCGCCACGACTTGTGAAAATCCACCACAACTTTTCGCATAGAATAAACATCCCCCGGCCAAGCCGGGGGTTTTTCATATGCGGGCATAGCCCTTGT
>CAUBQU010000196.1 GCA_958438185.1 uncultured Oscillospiraceae bacterium | reverse complement strand
GCGCGGAATACGGCGCTGGCCGTTGGTGGGAGGAGACAGCATGGAGTTTGATGCAAAATTTGATGCAAAAAAAGTGACAGGTGAGATCGTCGCGTGGATCCAGCATTGGTTTGCGGAAAATGGGCCGGACTGCAATGCGATCGTCGGTATCTCCGGCGGGAAGGACAGCTCGGTCGTCGCGGCGCTGTGCGCAAAGGCCCTAGGCCGGGAGCGGGTGCTGGGGGTTTTGATGCCCAACGGCACCCAGGCGGATATCGACGTCGCCCGGGACCTGTGCCGGACGCTGGAGATCGGGCAGGTGGAGATCAACATTGCAGACGCCTATGCGGCGATGTTCGGCACGCTGGATGCGGCGATGCAGGGCGTGACGGAGCAGGCCCGGTGCAATCTCGCCCCGCGGCTGCGGATGACAGTCCTGTACGGCGTCGCCCAGTGCCGGAATGGCCGGGTGGCAAACACCTGCAATCTCTCCGAGGACTGGGTCGGCTATTCGACCCGCTACGGTGATGCCGCCGGGGATTTTAGCCCGCTTTCCCATCTGACAGTGCAGGAGGTCCGCGCGGTAGGCCGGACGCTAGGCCTGCCGGGCCGCTTTGTCGATAAAACGCCCATCGACGGCCTGTGCGGCAAGACGGACGAGGAAAACCTCGGCTTTACCTACGCCGTGCTGGACCGGTATATTCGCACCGGTGTCTGTGAGGATGCGCAGATCCGCGCCGAGATCGACCGGCGGCATCGCCTGAATAAATTCAAGCTGGAGATGTTCCCCGCCTATCCGTACCCGGATGGCGTGGTATACAATTTCTGATGGCGGCGGAGCAGTCGATGGCGGCGCTCGGCATCAAGCCGGGGCTGTGCGCGATCATCGGCAGCGGCGGAAAGACGTCGCTGCTGCTGCGTCTTGCTGGGGAGCTGCCGGGGCGGGTGCTCGTCTGCACCTCGACCCGGATCCTGCCGCCGCCGCTGCTGCTCTACACCGGTGCGGAGGAAGCGGCGCTGGCATCGCTGCTGCAGGTGCACGGTGTCGTCTGCGTTGGGACGGCGGCGGAGCAGGGCAAGCTGGCCGCGCCTGTGCTGCCGTTTGCCGCGCTGTGCCGGTTGGCGGACTATGTGCTGGTGGAGGCGGACGGCTCCAAGCATCTGCCCCTCAAGGCGCATCTGGCCCACGAGCCGGTGATCCCGCCGGAGGCGGGACAGTGCATTCTCGTTGTCGGCGCGACGGGTTTTGACCGGCCCATTGGCGAGGCTGCCCATCGGGCGGCCCGGTTTTGCGCCCTGGCGGGGCGGCAGCCGGAGGACCCGGCCCGGCCCTGCGATATTGCGGCGGTGCTTCGGCAGGAGGGCTTGACGCGGACTGTCGTCGTCAACCAAGTCGAGACGCCGGAGCAGCTTGCCCAGGCGAAGGCGCTGGCGTCTTGCCTGCCGGGGTGGGCCGTCTATGCTGCCGCGGTGCAGCGCGGCGTGTGCCAGCGGCTGGACCTGCCGCAGGGCGGCGCGATGTGAAAGCAGAAAGGGGGCGGCGACGCCTTGGCCAGAGGAAGCTGGAAACAGAATACTGTCTATATCTCCGCCCGGCTGCAGGCGTGCCTGCAGCCCATTGCCCACTGCGCCTTGACGGCGGTCGTTGCCCCGATGGGCTATGGGAAGACGACGGCCGTCACCTGGTATTTGCAGGAGCAGGCCAAAAAGGCGGGGGCGATCGTTCTCCGCATCAATGTCTATTCGGAGAATTTGGAGATTTTTTGGAGCAGCGTGCGCCGGGCGTTTGCCCACGCAGGCTTTTCTTTTCTCGACGACTACGCCTGCCCGGAGGATGCCGCGGGAGCTGGGCTCCTGGCGGAGACCCTCTGCTATGAGCTGGGCGGCGACAGGCCGTGTTATCTTTTTATCGACGATCTGCACCTGCTGAAAGACGTGCGGGTGGCAGAATTTGCCTGCCAGCTTGCCAGCCGCCTGCCGGAGCATATCCACCTGATCCTGGCCAGCCGGAACGATTTTCTGCCCGGGGCGGCGATCCTGCGCCTGGGCAGCCGGGCTTGCCGCATCGGCGTGGCGCAGCTGCGGCTGACGGGCGCGGAGCTGACGGCCTATGCCCGTCGCTGCGGCGCCGTCCTGACAAGCGAGGAGACGGCGCGGCTGCTCCATGCCAGCGAGGGATGGTTTTCCGCCGTCTATTTGTATCTGCGGGCGCTGGCGGAGCACGGCGCGCTGCCTGTGGGGCAGGGGGATATGGCGGCCCTGTTTTTTGACGCGATGATCGACCCGCTGCCGCCGCAGCAGCAGGAATTCTTAGCCGTTATGGCCCAGGCGGATGAATTCACGGCGCCGATGGCCCAGGCCATCACCGGGGCGGCGGAGACGCAGGCGCTGCTGGCGGCGCTGACGGCGGAAAACGCCTTCGTGACCCAACTGCCCGACGGCGAGACCTATCGGTTCCACCATATGCTGCGCGATTGCGCCAGCCAGGCGTTTGCCCGCCTGCCGCAGGCCCGGCAGCGGGCCTATCTGGATCGCTACGGCGCCTGGTACGAAGCGCGGGGCCAGTATCTGCACGCCCTGGCGGCGTACCGGCGCAGCGGGAATTCTGCGTCGTGGAAGCGGATGCGGGGATCTTGCTGGCGTCTGTCCGGCCGGAGGACGTCCTGGCCTGCCTGGATGCCTGCCCGCCTGCCGTGCTGCACGCGCATCCCCTGGCCATCCTGGTTTTGATGCGCTCCATGTTCAACTGGCGGCGCATCCCGGAGATGCTGGCGCTGCAGGGGCAGTTTGAAGCGGCCCTGGCGGCGCAGCCGTCGATGCCGTCTGCGGAGCGGGATCATCTGCGGGGGGAGTGCGATCTCATCCGGAGCTTTCTCTGCTATAACGATATTTCCGCGATGAGCCGCCTGCACACCAGCGCCAGCGCCCGGATGACGCGCCCGGCCATCAGCATCCGCAGCAGCGGGGGCTGGACGTTCGGCTCTCCGTCGGTGCTGATGATGTTCCACCGGACCCCCGGCGGTCTGGCGCGGGAGCAGGCGGAGATGGACGCGTGTATGCCCCATTATTATAAGATCACAGACGGCCACGGCCGCGGCGCGGAGCAGGTGATGCGGGCCGAGGCGGCATTTTTGCAGGGGCGGTTCTGCGATGCGCAGATCGCGCTGGAGCAGGCCTATGCCCAGGTCGGCGGCAATGAGAATATGGCGCTGTGCTGCGATTTTTTGGCCTGGCGGCTCTCCCTGTGTGCCAAGGCTGCGGCGCGCCGCGATTTTGCCAGCCAGAATGCGCTGCTGCGGCGGCAGCACAATGCGGCGTGGGTGAACCTCTTTTCTGCGACCTGTGCGTATTATTACGCGCTGCTGGGTCTGCCGGAGAAGATCCCGGCCCTCTTCCGGCTGCACCAGCTGGAGACGGTCCATTTCCTGGCCCCGGGCAAGCCGATGATGGCGCTGATCGAGAACCAGGTCTATCTCGCCCAGGGGGCCTATGCCAAGGTCCTGGGCGGGCGGGAGGCCCTGCTGGGCC
>CAUBQU010000195.1 GCA_958438185.1 uncultured Oscillospiraceae bacterium | reverse complement strand
GACCGGCCCCGGTCGATGCACCGGCAGAAGAAACACCAGACGCACCGGCAGATGCCGCCCCGGAAGCGGCATTGGAGCCTGCCCCCGCACCGGACGCACCGGCGAAGAAGCCAGCCAAGCCCGAGGCCCCCGCGCCCCGGCCGACACGCCGTCAGGCCGCCGCCATGAGCGCGGCAGAGATGGGCCTGATCGACGACGCCGAGCTGGATGCCATCATTGAAGAATTCGGCAGCAAGCGCACCCCGCGTTACAGTGAGCAGGAGCGGCTGGCAACGCTGGAGCAGAATCTGCGCAGCGACCTTGGCAGCGCGCCGTCTATGGATTTCTTTGAGCAGCAGTTTGGCGGGTATACGGACCCGACGGCCCAGCCCATCGCGCCGGAGGCTGCCCCGGCGGCGCAGGAGTCGTTTTTCGCTCCGGAATCTGCCGCAGAATCTGCCCCGGAACCGGCCCCAGAGCCGGAAGCCGCCCCGGCGGAACAGCCGGAGGAACCGGACGAAATCCCGGCAAAAAAGCCGAAGCGCCGCCGCGGCCTGAGCTGGCTCTTCGGCGCGCCGGATGAAGATGAGGAGGACGACGACCCGGGCGCCGCGGAAGCTGCCCAGCAGCCGGAAAACCCGGCGACAGAAGACGCACCGGAAGCGCCGGAAGCCCCAGCTGCCCTGGACCCGCAGCCTACGGAAGAAGCGGAACCGGCGGAGGAACCGACAGAACGCCCGGCTCCCCGGCGGCGCAGACGTGCCACCGTCCCCTTCCAGACCTCCCGCCTGCCCCAAGCAGACG
This sequence comes from uncultured Oscillospiraceae bacterium, assembly GCA_958438185.1. Taxonomy (GTDB): domain Bacteria; phylum Bacillota; class Clostridia; order Oscillospirales; family Oscillospiraceae; genus SVMC01. The sequence continues at coordinate 2,741 of CAUBQU010000195.1, read as the reverse complement.
CGGTGCAGGCAGCAAGCGACGCAGCAGAGCTGGCTGAGGACTTCACAGACGATCTAAGTGACGAGGATGCAGCAGCGGACGACGCGCCCCTGCATCTGCCCTTCCTGGGCAAAAAGAAAGCGTCCCCCGCGCCGGAGCCGCCGCTGACGGCTCATGAGGGCTGCCAGCGCTACGCTAAGCGACTGCGGCATTCGGACCTGTGGGTGAAGCTGGCCGGGGTCCTCGCCTGCCTTGCCCTGTTTTTCAGCGCGTATTACAGCCTGGATTGGAATTTTATCGCGCCGCTTTCGCAGATCACGCCCATCGCCTGGTGCGTCAATATTTTACTGGTTCTCAGCGCTCTGGTCTGCCGGGATGTCATCCGCACGGCCATCGCCAGCGCAAAGCGCAAGCAATTTGACCTAAATTTCCTGACAAGCCTTGCCAGCCTCGTCGCCCTTGTCGACGGCGTGCTCGCCGCCCGGCAGCGGGTCGGCTACGGCGCGACGGCCTGCATCCTGCTGTTTTTGGCCCAGTGGAGCCTCCAGCTGCAGCGGCAGGGCATGTTCCGCACCCTGCGGGTTCTGGATAAAAACGAGATCACGACGGGCATCGTCCGGTCGGAAAATGTCTTCCACAATAAGGCCGCCCTCTTCGTGGCCGACTGCACACCGGAGGAATTTATGGCCCATGTCGAAAAGCCGTCCCTCTCGGCGCAGGTCCTGCAGATCTATACACCCCTGGCGATCTTGCTGACGCTGATCTTAGCCATCGCCGCCCAGGCGAAGCACTCGGCCCCGTTCCTGCAGTGCTGGGCCCCGATGCTGCTGGCATCCGTCCCTGCCGTCGGCCTGCTGTGCTACAGCCGGGCCTTTGCAACGCTGGCGCGCCGCCTGGCAAAGCGGGGGGCCGCCCTGTGCGGCTGGTACGGCGCCTGCGCCATCGGCAACCGCGCCGCCGTCCTGCTGCATGACGACGACCTCTTCCCCCCGAAGGCCTGCGAGCCCAACGGCGTCAAGAGCTATAATGGCTACACCGGCAACCAGGTCATCGGCTACGCCCAGGCGGTGCTGCAAAAGGCAGGCAGCGGGCTCGCCCCCGTCCTGGACGCGCTGCTGGCCCAAGAAGGCGGCCACCGGATGCAGGCCGACGCCATCCGTCTGTATGAATCCAGCGGCATCGGCGGCAAATTCGGCATGGATACCGTCCTGGTGGGGACGCTGTCCTTCATGCGCCGCATGGGCGTGCATATGAGCGCGGAGACGAAGGTCAAGCGCGCGACGTATGTCTCCGTCAACGGGGAGCTAGCCGGGCTCATCGCCATCCGCTACAGCACGTCCGCCCAGGTGCGGGACGCCGTCGGCATCCTGACCCGGAGCGGCAGGACGAAGCCCGTCCTCGCGACGTGCAATGTCACGATCACGCCGAAGCTGCTGGCGCAGAAATTCCGCATTCCCGCCGACCGCTTCCTCTTCCCGGACCTGCGGCAGCGGGCGGAGCTCGCCGCCCGGACCGCCGATCCGGAGAGCACCCTGTGCGCCGTCCTGGCCAAGCCCCATATCGCCGCCTTTGCCGACGCCGCCGTCGGCGGCCGCATTTTGCAGACGGTCGTCAAAGCCGGGCTGCTCATGGCCATCATCAGCGGCCTCATCGGCATCTGTGTGCTGGGCGTCCTCTCCCTGACGGGGGCGATCGCGGCGCTGTCGGCGTCGTACCTGGTGCTGTTCGATCTCATCTGGCTCGTCCCCGCGCTGTTGCTGACGGGCTGGACCCGGAGCTATTGACGGCGCTTTTCCGCCGCTTTGGCGTCTATCCGGCGTCAATTGGTAAAACCGCCCCAATTTTTGTTATTTTCTGATTGCAATGTGCCACTTTTTCATATATAATAATTTTGTTGCGGCATATCTGCTGCCTTATACGTGTGATATGGGGCGCTGCCCCTTGAAAGGAGAAACAATTTATGTACACTGCCAAGGACATTCGTAATATTGCCCTGCTGGGTCATGGCGGCGACGGCAAGTCTGCTCTGTGCGAGAGCATGCTGTTCAACACCAAGGCGATCACCCGTCTCGGCAAGCGCGCTGACGGTACCACAGTCTCCGACTTCGACGACGAAGAGAAGAAGAGACAGTACTCCATCAAGACCTCTGTCATCCCCGTCGAGTACAAGGGCTCCAAGATCAATGTGCTGGATAACCCCGGCTACTTTGACTTCGCCGCGGAAGTGGTGCAGTCGCTGCGTGTTGCGGATGCCGGCCTGATCTGCCTGAGCGCCAAGTCCGGCATTGTTGTCGGCACGGAAAAGGGCTGGAAATCCCTGGCAGATGCAAACCTCCCCGCAATGTTCTACGTCTCCAAGCTGGACGAAGAGCACGCCAACTATTTCGCCGTTCTCGACGCCCTGCGCGATACCTTCGGCGCCAGCGTCGTCCCCCTGTCCTTCCCCATTCTCCATGGCGAAGAGGCCGTCGGCGTTGTCGACGTGCTGACCAAGAAGGCGTATGACGCCAGCGGCAAAGAGATCGCCCTGACGGCTGACGCGGAAGAGAAGATTGAAGAGTACATGATGAGCATCAACGAGCAGGTTGCGGAGACGGACGAAGAGCTCATGGAGAAATTCTTCATGGAAGAGCCCTTCACCGAAGAAGAACTGTGCAAGGGCATCAAGGCCGGTCTGCAGCAGCGCAGCGTCACGCCGGTCTTCTGCGGCTGCGCCGCATCTGGCCTGGGTACCATCGAGCTCATCGAAAATATCATTAAGT
>CAUBQU010000194.1 GCA_958438185.1 uncultured Oscillospiraceae bacterium | reverse complement strand
GTTCAAGAGACCGGGCGTTCGAATCGCCCCACTCGGACCAAGCAGCCTCTGAAATCATAGATTTCAGAGGCTGCTTTTTATGCTTTGTCCGATTTAGGCACAGGATTTGCATTGCGTACTTGATCCGTCAGATTGATCAAACACCCAAAATCTGTTTGATCTCTGCAAGATCCTCGGCAAAATAGATCCCCTCCTGCCGCGCCTTGGAAGACAGGCCGGTTGCAATCATGTGATCCAGAAGTGCTTTCAGGTCATTATAATAGCCGTTCAGATTATAGAGAATACAGGGCGCGTTCAAGTGTTTCAGGGAGACTTTTGACATGACCTCTGTGATCTCCTCCAATGTCCCCGTTCCGCCGGGAAACGCGAGAAAGGCGTCGCCCAGCTCGATCATCTTCTTTTTGCGCTGGGCCATATCCTTGGTCACGATCAGCTTCGTCAGGCCATCGTGCTGCACTTCCTCTTTGATGAAAAATTCCGGCTCCACCCCGGTCACCTCGCCGCCGGCAGCCAGAACGCTGTCGGCGATCGCGCCCATCAGGCCGGATTTTGAGCCGCCATAGACAAGCGCATTCCCGCTGCTGCCGATCCACGTTCCCAATTCCTGCACTGCCTTTCGCAGACAGGGGTCATTTCCTTCGTTTGCTCCAAGATAGACGGTAATATTCATACGCGTTCCTCCGTATTTGCTAAGGCTTTTTCTCTAAACCGCTGCTCGGCGCGCATCCCAAAACAGGATCGCAGCCCGGAAAATCGTTCCGATCATGCAGCACTACGACGCGCTTTCAGAACGCATATGCTCCCATTCGCACAGGATCCCTAGAAGCTCTGGTGTCAGACGCTGGCGGCACTCTGCTTTCAATTCCTCCGGCACGCCATAGAAGGCCTCGGCAATGCTGCCCGTAATGGCGGCAAGGGTATCGCTGTCACCCCCGAGGGACACCGCCGTGCGGAGGGCATCCTCAAAATCCGTGCTTTCCAGAAACGCCGTGATGGCCTGCGGCACGGTCTCCTGGCAGCTTTCCACATGGTGGTAAGTTGGCCGGATTTCGTCACAAGAGCGGCTGAGATCATAGCCAAACGCGCGCACCACATACGCCCGGATCGCCGCCTTGCTGTGGCCAGTGCGGGCGAGAACGATTGCTGCAGCAGTCGCCTGCGCCCCTTTGATCCCCTCCGGGTGGTCGTGCGTCACCTCGGCGGTGAGCCGCGCCAGATGCAGCGCCTCCTCCATATCCCCTGCCAGCCATGCCGCGGGAGATACCCGCATGGCGCTGCCGTTTCCGTAGCTGTGATAGGGCTGTGGGTTCTCTTCGTACAGCCAGCCGAAAAAGTGCGTGCCATAGCCTTTGTCCGGATACATACGCCCCAGGCGCTGCATTTGGCGCACCAGCGCCGCTTTGATGGCCGCGTCCCCCTGGCTACGGGTATCCAGCAGCGCCTTTGCAACTGCCAAAGTCATTACCGTATCGTCAGTAAATTCGGAACGCGGGCGGAATAGCGGAAAGTCCTTTGTCTTGCAATTGTTGCAATCGAACTCATAGGGGCTGCCCACAATATCGCCCAGCATTGCGCCATATATGCCATACATACAGATCATCTCCCCCGCTTTTTTACATCCTCGTCGATGCGGCGTTTCCAGTCGGCACCGAGGGGTTTTGCTGCGCGGACGAGGCATACGGTCTCATGGAGGACCTCGTAGTTGAGCGCCGTGCCCACCGCATCGCAGTTATAATTCACCGCGCGGTCCGCGCTGATGCCGAAACGGGCCGCCTCCTTCGCCGCGTCGATGTTTGCCCCCAGGAAGAGAAACTCCCAGCCGAATCTCTCCTTCTGCCGCTGGATCATGCGCCGCACAGTCTCATAATCGTAGCGGCGGCTGGCGTTTTCGTAGCCATCTGTCGTGATGATAAACATCGTCTTTTCCGGCACGTCCTCTCTGCGGGCGTATTTCTGGATATTGCCGATGTGGTGGATGGCCCCACCCACGGCATCCAGCAGGGCCGTGCAGCCGCGGGCGTAATATGCCTTCTCCGTCATAGGCGGCACTTTGTCAAGCGGCAGGCGGTCATGGAGGACCACGCTCTCGTTGTCAAACAGCACGGTGGAAACCAGCGCCTTGCCCGTTTCCTTCTTCTGCTTGGCAATCATGGCGTTAAAGCCGCCGATAGTGTCCTTCTCCAGCCCCGCCATGGAGCCGCTGCGATCCAGGATAAAAACCAATTCTGTCATGGTGAAATTCCTCCTTTGTTTGATGACACTTTGATTTTAGCGCATCCGAAGGAGGGTTTGGTCGCCTGCCGGGCGACATTGATCCTGTTTTCTGTACGTCATACAGGAGCGCACACGCTTTTTTCACAAGCTCGGAATCGTATATGCTAGAATCACGCCCCCAACAGGCTCTGGTCAAAGGCAAACAGCGCCTCGTTGATCGCAAAAATATCGTACTTCTTCTGCCCGATGAAATACTCGATGATGACGTCAAACTTACTGCTGCTGCTCAACGCATAGCCTGCGCGGGCGATGAAGTCACGAGTCTCCTCCAAACCCAGCTCCAGCGCAATGGCAAACGCGATGGCCGTAGATTTGGAGGGCTGATAGCCCGGGTTTTTGCGGATCTTGGAGAACAGCTTGCGATCCACATTGGCTCTCTTATAGATCTCAGAATCCTTTTTGCCGCTGCGGTCGATCAGCTTCAGCAGCGTCTCTGAGAAACCGGCATCCAGATGCGCCAGCAGATCGTCCAGCCCACCGGCCGCTGCGCAAGCCATCTGCGGCGCAGACGGCGCATTCATACAGACGGCTTTGGGCGGACACAAAAGGGTGCTTCCTTGGCGCAAGCGCTCTGTGGCATCGTTGTGCGCGTCCGCATAGTGGTCGTCAATATATGCTGCGATATCGGCAAACAGCTTGCCGCTGATCTGGTAAGCCTTGCGATCAAAAACGACCAGGTAAACTGTCATGTCATTGCAAAGCAGGAATTCCCCAATGATGTCCACCGCCACGCGGAGGGCCTGATCCTTGGGATAGCCGAAGGCGCCGGAGGAAATCAGCGGGAACGCTACCGTCTTGCAGCCGCGCGCTTTGGCCAGCGCAAGGCTAGCCCGGTAGCAGGAGATCAGCTGCGCCTGCTCACCGCAGCTGCCACCGCGCCACACGGGGCCGACGGTATGGATCACATATCGGCAAGGCAGGCGGTACGCCTTGGTGATTTTGGCATCGCCAGTCTTGCAGCCACCGAGACGCCGGCAAGCGGCCAGCAGCTCTGGTCCCGCTGCCCGGTGAATGCAGCCATCTACACCGCCACCGCCCAGCAGCGTTTCATTTGCCGCATTGACGATGGCGTCGACCTTCATTTTTGTGATATCATTGCGAACGATTTTAAGCGGCATTTTCTCACCACCGATCCATAAACCCCTATTTTGACGGGCAATCCCGATGGGTTAAGTATATAATGCTCAGGCCGCAAAAGCAATCCCCCCGTTCTATTTTTGCACACTGTACTCGTTCTACCTATGCCGCCGAGCACGCGGAGATATGG
>CAUBQU010000193.1 GCA_958438185.1 uncultured Oscillospiraceae bacterium | reverse complement strand
GTGTACTATTTTTTATGATATTTTCCGAGAATTATGCGACCAACACGGGGTCTCGCCCAGCAAAGCGGCCCTGGACATGGGCATCAACAAGGCGACGGTGACGTATTGGAAGAAGCGCGGCGGTAGCCCGTCGCCGGAGGTCCTGCAGAAGGTCGCCCAATATTTCAACACCTCCGCCGACGCGCTCTTAGAGCTCCCCAGCCAGCCCGTCGTGACAGAAGACGCCCTGAAATTCGCCCTCTTCGGCCGCGCCGACGTCGACGACGACGTCTTCGACGAAGTCAAAGCCTTCGCCCAATTCGCTGCCGACCGGCACAAGAAAGGCAAGTGACCCCGCCCCGCGGGGCGGAAGGCAATCGTGCGGTGCTTCGCATCGGGCCCTCCGCGGCCCTTCGGTGCCCCGCATCGCCAAGGCCAGTGCATGGCGCAGGGGCGTATGGCAGCATTTTAAACCTTCCCCTACCGGCAAAAACACGCGCTGATTTTGCTAAAATCGCTATTTTTTTTGCCGATACTGTGGTATACTATCCTCAGAATCTCAGAACGATCCTGGTAGGAGGTGCGGCGGATGGCGTTTGTTTCTGTTGCGGAGATGGCGAAAACGTGGGGGGTATCGGCGCGGAGTGTGCGCAATTACTGCGCCCAGGGGCGGGTGCCCGGGGCGTTTTTGGCGGGCAAGACGTGGCTTTTGCCGGAAAGGGCCGAAAAGCCCGCCCGGTCCAACCGCAAATCCCCCCCGCGGACGCTGCTGGCGCGGCTGCAGGCGGAGAAAGCCAGCAAATTCCCCGGCGGCATCTATCACAAGACCCAGATCGACCTGACCTACAACTCCAACCACATCGAAGGCAGCCGCCTGACCCGGGAGCAGACCCGCTATATTTTCGAGACGAACACCATCGGCATCGCCAACGAGGTCCTCAATGTTGACGACGTCGTCGAGACGGCGAACCATTTCCGCTGCGTCGACCTGGTCATCGACCACGCCGCGGCCCCGCTGACAGAGCCGTTCCTCAAAAACCTGCATCTGGTCCTGAAAAATGGGACCAGCGACTCCCGGCAGGACTGGTTTGCCGTCGGCGATTACAAAAAATTCCCCAACGAAGTCGGCGGCAGGCCCACGACGCCGCCGGAGGAGGTAGCCCCCCGAATGCGCGCCTTGCTGGCGGCGTACCGTGCCCAGGGCGAAAAGACCTTGGCGGACCTGCTGGATTTTCACGTGCAATTCGAGCGCATCCACCCGTTCCAGGATGGCAACGGCCGCGTCGGCCGCCTGCTGCTGTTCAAAGAATGCCTGCGCTACGGCATCGTCCCCTTCCTGATCGAAGAGGACCTGAAGCTCTTTTACTACCGCGGTCTCCAAGAGTGGGACCGCGAGCCCGGCTACCTCACCGACACCTGCCTCACCGCCCAGGACCGCTACAAAGCCGCCCTGGACTATTTCCGGGTGGAATATTGAAAAGGCCCCAAGCCCGCTGGGCACCAAAGGGCCCAGAGCCCTTGACTCTCCCTCTGGGAGAGCTGTCAGCGAAGCTGACTGAGAGAGCCTTGCGCAGTGGCGACTACGTAGGCAGAACGTTATTGCGCTAGGCTTAAAAGCCAAATTTGAAACCATCTACGCCTTAATATCTACCAGGCAAATAAGTTAGCGCCCGGAGGGCGCTGGCATGTTTGCTTGGCACCTCCTCCCATTGCGCACCCCAAAAAATTTTTTCCCCCCACATCCTCCTCATCCACACCCCCGCGCCAGCGGAACACTTACCTAAACTGTACTAACCTAACCTTATCTTCCCTATACTATACTGTGTAAACACAGCACCCCCGAAAAACCGCATCACCATGCGATTTTTGCCCCTGCGTTTTTGCAATCCGTTGCAAACGGATGCATTTGCGCGGCAATTCAATGCAATTGGATGTCACTCCGATGCGTTTCGATGCGCCGCAACTGCACTTCGCTGCGCCGCGCCTGCAATCGCGCCGGGGCCCAATCAGGAAAGGAGAGCGCGCAACATGCGCGCGGAGAAACCGAATGTACTTAAGCTTTTTAGAGACCGTCGCGTCCGTCAACGACAAGGTCAACGCCCTGGTCTGGGGCCTGCCGATGCTGCTGCTGCTCGTCGGGACAGGCCTGTTCCTCAGCGCCCGGACGGGCTTCGTCCAGTTCCGCCACTTTGGCTACGCCATGCGCAACACCCTCGGCCGCGTTTTCCACCGCCAGGAGGCCGGGGAAGGGGAGCTGACCCCCTTCCAGGCCGTCTCCACCGCCCTGGCCGCGACGGTCGGGACGGGCAACATCGTCGGCGTCACCGGCGCGATCATCCTGGGCGGCCCCGGGGCCGTGTTCTGGATGTGGGTCTCGGCCCTGCTGGGCATGGCGACGAAGTACGCCGAGGTCCTTCTCAGCGTCCGCTACCGCCAGCGCAACGCGAAAGGCGAGTGGGTCGGCGGCCCGATGTATTATATTGAAAACGGCCTGGGCCGCCGCTTCAAGTGGCTGAGCGTCCTGTTCTGCCTGTTCGGCGTGATGGCGTCCTTCGGCATCGGCAACATCGCCCAGATCAATTCCATCGCAGGCTCCGTCAATACCGTCGCGGCCGCCTTTTCCCCGGCAGCCGCCAATCACCAGACGGCCATCGCCGTCACCGTCGGCCTTATCATCGCGGGCTTCACGGCCCTGGTCCTGCTGGGCGGCCTCAAGCGCATCGGCGCGGTGACGGAAAAGCTCGTCCCCTTCATGGCGGCGATCTATATCGTCGGCGCCCTGGCGGTGATTATCGCAAACGCCAGCCGCCTGGGCGGGACGTTTTCCCTGATCTTCCAAAGCGCCTTCCGCCCCCAGGCGATCTTAGGCGGGACGGCTGGCGGCGCGTTCCTGCTGGCCGTCAAGAACGGCGTCGGCCGCGGCGTGTTCTCCAACGAAGCGGGCCTCGGCTCCGCCCCCATCGCCCACGCAGCGTCGTCCGAGCGCGACCCGGTCCGCCAGGGGCTCTACGGCATCTTCGAAGTGTTTATGGATACCATCGTGATCTGCACCCTGACGAGCCTGGCCGTCCTGACCTCCGGCGTCGCCGATGGCAACTTCGGCGTCAGCGCCCTGGCCGGGGTGGGGACGACGATCTCCGCCTTCGCGACCCTGTTCGGCGAGCGCGCCGGCAGCGTCATCATCGCCATCGGCCTGATGCTCTTTGCCACGTCGACGATCCTCAGCTGGTCGCTTTATGGCGTGCGCTGCTGGGAGTACCTCTTCGGCAGCCGCGCCGTCCGGGCGTACCAGATCGTGTTTATTCTCGTCATCGTCCTGGGCGCCAGCATGCAGCTGGACCTCGTCTGGAGCATCTCCGACACCCTCAACGGCCTCATGGCCGTCCCCAACCTCGTCGCCCTCCTGGGCCTGAGCACCGTCGTGGGCAAACTGACACGGGACCATTTTCAAACCAAAACCCGCCTGTCGTGACGCAAACGCCCGCCCCGGTGAGCAAACCGCTTGCCACAACCGCAGTGCGTAAGCTACAGCGCAGCGGCTAGCGGCCCACGCCACCGACACCCACCCAAGG
>CAUBQU010000192.1 GCA_958438185.1 uncultured Oscillospiraceae bacterium | reverse complement strand
GATTGTTTGCACTCTTGCTGGTCTTTGCGATGGTCGCCTGTCTGTTTGTAGGCTGCGGCTCCAATGGCAGCGACGACAACTCCATCTCCAACGCGGCGAACGACAACAACGTAGCAGCCAAGGACGATGGCGACAGCGGTACGTCCAACGCGGATTTCAAGGCCGGTTTCGTACTGGTCGGCGATGAAAACGAAGGCTATACTTACGCGCACATCATCGGCATCGAAAAGGCCATGAGTGAGCTTGGCCTGGATAAGAGCGCCAACGCGGTCTGGAAATACAGCGTCCCGGAGGATGAATCCTGCTACGACGCTATCGTCGACTGCATCGACCAGGGCTGCCAGATCGTTTTCACCAACTCCTACGGGCATCAGTCCTTTGCCCAGCAGGCGGCAGAGGAGCATCCGGAAGTCCAGATCGTCTCCATGACGGGCGATACGGCCAAGAGCTCCGGCCTTTCGAACTTCCATAACGCATTTACGAAGATCTTCGAAGCCCGCTATGTTGCAGGCGTTGTTGCCGGCATGAAGATCCAGGAACTGGCCGACGGCGGCAAGCTGACGGACAGCAACTATGACGCGGACGGCAATGTGAAGATCGGCTACGTCGGCGCGTACCCCTACGCGGAAGTCGTCTCCGGCTACACGGCATTCTTCCAGGGCGTCAAGTCCGTTTACGACAAGGTCTCCATGGAGATCCAGTACACCAACTCCTGGTTTGATATTACCGGTGAGAATGAGGCGGCTGTTGCGCTGATCTCTGACGGCTGTGTGATCGTTGGTCAGCACGCCGACTCCACCGGCGCGGCCTCCGCTTGCGAAGCGGCGCTGGCTGCCGGGACGACGGTCTACAATGTCGGCTACAATGTCGATATGCTCTCCGCTGCTCCCAATGCAGCGCTCGTCTCTCCCACCAACGAATGGGATGTCTATTACAAGTATGCCATCGGTGCGATGCTCGACGGCAAGGAATTTGACGTCAACTGGGCAGAAGGCTTCGATCAGGATGCGGTCGCGCTGACGGAGCTGGGCTCCAGCTGCGCTCCCGGCACCCAGGAAGCGGTCGACCAGGCCATCGCCGACATCAAGGCTGGCACGGTCCATCCCTTCGATGTCTCCAAATTCACCTGCCTGGGCTCCTATGAGGAAGGCAAGACCACTGCGTTCCAGATCGACGCAGAAGGCCATGTCACCGCTGCCTTTGCCACGGATACGGACGGCGACTTCACGCCCGATGCAGACGAGGCAGTCTTCGACGGCTACTATCATGAGTCCTACTTCCAGTCCGCGCCGTCCTTCTCCCTGCGGATCGACGGGATCAAGGAGCTGAACTAATCCAATAGCGCAAACCGAACCGGCGTAGTATGGGCCCACTTGGGGCGCTGCCGCGCAGCGCCCCGGTCGGCCTGGCCCGGTTGGCTTTTTCGTCAAACAGGAGTTGCTCCGGCAGCTCCTTTTTAAAATGGAAGAGCTTTTGCCCGCTGCACCAGCGGGCCAGCCGGACCGGCTGCATCGGAGCGACTCATTTTCTCAAAGAAAGGGTGAACCCATTGAGTAATGCATCTTACGCGATCCAAATGCAGGATATCACAAAGCGATTTGGTTCGACCGTCGCCAACGACAAGATCAATTTGGATCTGCGCCGCGGCGAGATCCTGGCGCTGCTGGGGGAAAACGGCTCCGGCAAGACCACGCTGATGAACATGCTCGGCGGCATCTATTTCCCCGATGAGGGGCATATCAAGATCAACGGCGAGGAGGTCAGCATCACCTCGCCCAAGGATTCGTTCCAGTACGGCATCGGCATGATCCACCAGCATTTTAAGCTGGTTGATATCTTCACCGCGGCCGAGAATATCGTCCTGGGCCTGGAGGGCGACAAGGGCAAGCTGGATAAAAACGCCATCAAGGCCGTCGTCCGGGATATTGCAGAGCGCTATGGCTTTGACATTGACCCGGACCAGAAGGTCTATAACATGTCCGTCTCCCAGAAGCAGACGGTGGAGATCGTCAAGGTCCTTTACCGGGGTGCGGATATTCTGATCCTCGATGAGCCGACGGCAGTGCTGACACCGCAGGAGACGGAAAAGCTCTTCAAGGTCATGCGCAATATGCGCGCCGACGGCAAGGCGATCATCATCATCACCCATAAGCTCAACGAAGTGCTGGCTGTCTCGGACCGGGTCGCAGTGCTGCGGAAGGGCAAGTACATCGGCAGTGTCGAGACGAAGGACGCCTCGCAGCAGAGCTTGTCTGACATGATGGTGGGTCACGCGGTGACGCTGAACCTGGACCGGCCGGAGTGCAAGGAGCGCCACGAGCGCCTGCGGGCCGAGCATCTGACCGTCTGCGATAAGGACGGCGTCAAGAAGCTGGACGATGTCTCCTTCGTCGCCTACGGCGGCGAGATCCTCGGCATCGCCGGGGTCGCCGGGTCTGGGCAGAAGGAGCTGCTGGAGGCTATCGCGGGCCTGCAGAAGCTGGAAGCGGGCAGCGAGATCCACTATACCAATTCCGACGGCAACGATATGCTGCTCAACGGGATGGACCCGCTGGATATTCTGCGGCAGCATATTCTGCTCTCCTTCGTGCCGGAGGACCGCTTCGGCATGGGCCTGGTGGGCGGCATGAATATCACGGAAAATATTATGCTGCGCAGCTACCGCCAGGGCAAGGGACCCTTTACCGACCGGCGCTTCCCCAAGGAGCTGGCGGAGAAGATCGCCAAAGAGCTGGAGGTCGTGACGCCGGACCTGAACCATACGCCTATTCGCCGCTTGTCCGGCGGCAATGTGCAGAAGGTCCTGGTAGGCCGGGAGATCGCCTTCGAGCCGCGGGTCTTGATGATGGCTTACGCCGTCCGTGGTCTGGATATCGGCACGTCTTACACGATCTACAATCTGCTCAACGAACAGAAGATGAACGATGTCGCTGTGATCTATGTCGGCGAGGACCTGGACGTGCTGCTGGAGCTGTGTGACCGGATCCTGGTCATGTGCGGCGGCAAGATCTCCGGGATCGTGGATGCCCGCACGACAACAAAGGAAGAGATCGGCCTGATGATGACGCAGTTGGGAGGTGGCCAGTAAGATGCAGAAAAACAGATTTGTGACCTATCTCTCTATGGCGCTGAGCCTGGTGGGGCTTGTTCTGCTGCTGGCGCTGCCCTTTGTCAATATGCAGGGGGTCCGCTCCTTTAGCTTCCTGGGCCTGCTGAGCGGCTCCAGCTTCCCCAAGGCGCTGGTCATGGTGCTGGCGTTGGCAGCGCCGGTGGCAGCCATCGTCCTGCCGTTTTTGAAGAAAAAGGGCTGGGGCGCGATCGCCGCGCTCCTTGGCGCAATTCTGATCTGGGTGGCCTACAGCCTCCAGGTCGGGCCTTACGGCCATGCCTGCACCATGGGCGCAGGCGGGACCCTGTATTTCCTGGCGCTGCTGGCGGCGCTCATCCTACTTGCCTGCGACCTTGCGCACGGCGACGGGACGGAGCCGTTTGTCCGCATCTCCAAGCGCAGCGATATCGCAGGCGGCAAGGCGCTGGGCATCCGCCTGATCTC
>CAUBQU010000191.1 GCA_958438185.1 uncultured Oscillospiraceae bacterium | reverse complement strand
ATTCGGGACAAATGCGCCGTCCATCACGTCCACGTGGACATAGTCCGCACCGGCCTTTGCCAGGGCGTCAATATCCCGCTGCAGATTGACAAAATCCGCAGAGAGAATCGAGGGAGCGAGCTTAATCATACATAATACCTCCGAATTCTGAAACAATAGAACTGCCGCGGCTGTCACAAATCGTCGCCGCCTGTCATAGAACGGTAGAGAAGCAAGGCCCGGGCGGCACACTGGCTCAGACCACTCCGGCGCAGGCCGCTCCGCTTTGTTTCGATGGGGCGCTTTCTTGAAAAGCGCCCCTTTTTTACACTTGCACGCAAAATGCGCAGCAAGGCTATTATATTCGACAGAGCCGGAGACTGTCAACCGCCTGTTTTCGTGAAAATCTTGACTTCCGATGCTCTGGGCTTTATACTAGAAACGGAAAAAATGCCGCTTGGCCGGTGACCGGAAGGAGAATGCTACCATGGAAGAAAAAATCCCGCAGTTGACCTTGACCCCGGATCTTGCACAGACGCCGGAGCTTACGGAAAAACCGGCGGCAGCGCTGCAGACTGCCCCCTTGAACGACCAGCCGGATACGCGCCCGGAGGCCGGGCCGGAGCTGGCGCAGCTGAGCCCGGAGGAGCAGGCGGCAGTGGCGGCCTTCGCGGAGAAGATTGACATCACCGATTCCAATCTGGTGCTGCAATATGGCGCGGCGGCGCAGAAAAATATCGCGGATTTCTCCGCCAACGCCTTGGAAAATGTCCGGACGAAGGACATGGGCGAGGTCGGGGATATGGTCAGCGAGCTGGTCGTGGAGCTTAAGGGCTTCGATGCGGAGCAGGAGCGCAAGGGGCTGCTGGGCCTGTTCAAAAAAGCCAGCCGCGGCACCCAGCTTATGAAGGCCAAGTACGATAAAGCAGAGGCCAATGTGGATAAGATCAGCCGCCAGCTCCAGAGCCACCAGATCCAGCTCATGAAGGACACGGCCCTGCTGGACCAGATGTATGAAAAGAACCTCGAGTACTACAAGCAGCTGACGATGTATATCCTGGCTGGGCGGCAGCGCCTTGCCAAGGAGCAGAACGAGACCTTGCCCGCCTTGCAGGCGGCGGCGCAGCAGTCCGGCCTGGCGGAGGACGCCCAGCGGGCCAACGACTTTGCCAATCAGTGCCAGCGCTTTGAGAAGAAGCTGCACGATCTGGAGCTGACCCGGGTCATCTGCCTGCAGATGGCGCCGCAGATCCGGATGATCCAGAACAACGATACGCTGATGTCGGAAAAGATCCAGACCTCCCTGGTTAATACCATTCCGCTGTGGAAGAGCCAGATGGTCCTGGCGCTGGGCCTGAGCCATGCGCAAAAGGCCATGGAAGCCCAGCGGCAGGTCACGGATATGACGAACACCCTGCTGAAAAAGAACGCGGATATGCTCAAGACAGCCAGTGTGGAGACGGCCAAGGAGTCCGAGCGGGCCGTGGTCGATCTGGAGACGCTGCAGCACACGAACCAGAGCCTGATCGAGACGCTGGACGAGGTCCTGCAGATCCAGACCGAGGGCGCCCAGAAGCGGGCGGCCGCCCAGGCGGAGCTGCGCAAGATCGAAGGCGAGCTCAAGCAAAAGCTGCTGGAGGTCCGCCGCAGCGACAGCCAGGCGTAAGAGAATATGCGGCCCCGGCCCGCTGCGGCGCGCCGGGGCTGCTGCGTTATTGTGCGCCGGTGTGCTGGCGCGATGGGAGGAAGAAGCATGATCGTACTTTCCCGGGAGCCGGGCGGGCCGTCGCTGTACCAGCAGCTCTACCGGCAGCTGCGGGGGCAGATCGCCCGGGGCGAACTTCAGGCGGGGCAGAAGCTCCCGGCAAAGCGGGCCATGGCCCAGCAGCTGAATATCAGCGTCAATACCGTCGACGGGGCCTACCGGCAGCTGGAATCCGAAGGCTATATCACCGCCCGGCCCAGGAGCGGGTTTTATGTCTGCCAGATCGAAGCGCTGGCCCCGCATAGTACGGCCCCGGCGCCTACAGCCGCCGCGCCGGTTCAGGCCGTGCCGGTGGCGGTGGATTTCTCCCCCGGCGGGATCGCGGCGGAAAAATTCCCGCTGCGGCGCTGGCAGCAGCTGCTGCGTGCCTGCGCGGAGGGGCCGCAGATCCTCAGCCGCACCCCGGCGGCCGGGGATCCGGCCCTGCGCAGCGCGATCTGCCAGTATATTTTTGAGGCGCGGGGCGTGCGCTGCACCCCGGCGCAGATGATCCTGGGCGCGGGGACGGACAGCTTGCTCCAGCGCCTGAGCTACCTGCTGCCGAACCGCTGCGCCTTTGCCGTCGAGAATCCCGTCTATAACCAGGCCTACCGGCTCTTTGCACGGATGGGGCACCCAGTCGTCCCGGTGGAGATCGACCACAGCGGCGTGACAGTCGAAAAGCTGGAGCAGCTTGACGAGGCGGTCGTCTATACGACGCCGTCGCACCAGTATCCCCTGGGCCTGTGTATGCCCATGGCGCGGCGGGCCCAGCTGCTGAACTGGTGCAGCCGCGGCGCGTTCCGCTATGTGATCGAGGACGATTACGATTCAGAATTCCGCTACGACAGCCGCCCGGTGCCCTCCCTGCAGAGCATCGACCGCAGCGGGCGGGTCATTTATTTGGGGACCTTTTCCCGCTCCGTCTGCCCGGGGCTGCGCATCAGCTATATGGTGCTGCCGGAGCCGCTGCTGCAGCGGTATCAGGCGGCCTGCCGGTATTTTGCCTGCGGCGTCTCCAGCCTGGAGCAGGCGGCGCTGCGGGAGTTTATCCTCTGCGGCGATTTTGCCCGGCATGTCAACCGAATGCGGGTCTATTATAAGGGGCAGCGCCGCTATTTCCTGCAGTGTCTGGAGCCTTTCGGCAGTGAAATCGAGTCCATCGGTGAGGCGGCGGGGCATCACCTGGCCGTCCGGGTCCACAATGGAATGAGCGAGGCGGCCCTCTGCCAGGCGGCTCTGGCGCAGGGGGCGCGGGTGTATCCCATCAGCCCGTATTTTATCGGGACGATGCCCGCCATGTACGAGAGCAAGGTGCTGCTGGGCTTCGGCGGCTTGAGCCGGGGCCAGATCGACCAGGGCTGCGCGCTTCTGGAGCGGGCCTGGTTTTGAAATAATTTAAATGAATGGAAATGATTTTTAGAGGAAAGAATTTCATGCAGTCTCCCACGCGCTGCGTACGCTTGCAGCGCGATGCTTGCTGTGCCGCCAGATACAGCCGCGGGTCAAATGCCTGCAGTGCCTTTGTGTAGTGCCGGGTATGACGGGAAAAATTGCCAGGCTGCGGGCTGATATTCTTCCCTTTGCGGGGGCATACTGAGTCTATCCCAAAGAAATAGGAGGACTTTTTATGAACTGCGAAGCCAATAAATGTATCGCCTGCACGGTCACTTCCTGCAAGCATCACTGCGACGCCCAGGACTACTGCTCCCTGAGCAAGATCCAGGTCGGCACCAACGAATGCAACACCACGATGGACCAGTGCACAGACTGCCAGTCTTTTGCAAAACGGTAACCCACAAACGCCAGAGCCTGTGTGGCTCTGGCGTTTGTGGGTTAAGAATCATATATAAAGATGAATAC
>CAUBQU010000190.1 GCA_958438185.1 uncultured Oscillospiraceae bacterium | reverse complement strand
CACACGGGGCCGGAGATCGCGCAGACGCTGGAGGGGCAGATCGTCCGGATCGCGGACCGCATCGCCTATATCAACCACGATATTGACGACGCCATGCGCGCCGGGATCCTGACAAATGACGATATCCCCGTGTCGATCTCTGATATTCTGGGCCACACCCACCGCCAGCGGATCGATACGCTGGTGCGGGATATGATCGCCAGCTCCATGGGCGGCGACCGCTTGCAGATGCAGCCACAGGTCAGCCGGGCGATGAACGAGCTGCGGGAATTCATGTTTGAACGGGTTTACCGTAATCCGGTCGCCAAAGGAGAGGAATCCAAGGCACGGGGCATCATCCAGCAGCTGTACCGCTACTATGAACGCTGGCCGGAGAGACTCCCGGCGGATTTCCTGCCGCAGCTGGATTTTGACGGGATCCAGCGGGTCATCTGCGATTATATCGCCGGGATGACGGACAAATACGCGATTTACAAATACTCGGAGCTCTTTATCCCTGCCGCCTGGCAGGTCCGGGGCTGAGTGTGTTGACATAACTTTTGAGAAATTGCCTGCGGAGGTGATTCTATGGCATTTCCGGCTGCGTTTATCGACGATCTCATCAGCCGAAACCCGATTGAGGAGGTCGTGGGAGAATACGTCCAACTGACCCGCAAGGGCAGCAATCTCTTTGGCCTCTGCCCATTCCATGGGGAGAAAACGCCGTCGTTTTCCGTGGCGCCGGGCAAGCAGATCTATTACTGCTTCGGCTGCCATCGCGGCGGGGGGGTCATCAATTTTATCATGGAGCAGGAAAACCTGACCTATCCGGACGCGGTGCGCTTTTTGGCCAAGCGTGTCGGGCTGGAGGTGCCGGAGGACGAGGCCTACCGCAGCCGTTACCGGCAGCAGCAGCGCCTGTGGGAGCTGTGCCGCCAGGCTGCCCGCTATTTTCACCGCCAGCTCAAGGGCCCGGCGGGGGAACCGGCCCGGCAGTATTTGGCACACCGCGGCGTCACCGGCGCGACGGTCACCCGCTTCGGCCTGGGCTTTGCGCCGCCGGGCTGGGCCAATCTGATGGATGCGATGCAGCAGATGGGCTTTTCCAAGGAAGAGCTGCTGGAGGCGGGGCTCCTCTCGAAAAATGAACAGAAGGGCACGCTGTATGATCGCTTCCGGAACCGGCTCATGTTCCCGATCTTGGACCTGCGGGGCAATGTCATCGGCTTTGGCGGCCGCGTGATGGACGACAGCACGCCCAAGTACTTAAACTCGCCGGAGACGGTGATCTTCAACAAACGGAAAAATCTTTTTGCCCTGAACCTGGCCAGGAAGAGCAAGCAGGGCTATATCCTGCTGACAGAGGGGTATATGGACGCCATCACCCTCTACCAGTACGGCTTTGACTGCGCCGTGGCCTCCCTGGGGACTTCGCTGACCCGGGAACACGCGGCCATGCTTTCCAAATACACCAACGAGGTCATCCTGACCTACGACGGTGACGAGGCCGGGCAGAACGCCACCCGCCGCGCCGTCCCCATGCTGGAGGAGACAGGCCTGCAGGTCCGGGTGCTGCGGATGCAGGGCGCGAAGGACCCGGACGAATTCCTGAAGAAATACGGCGCCGACCGCTTTAAGCTGCTGCTGGAGCAGTCGACGAATCATATCGAGTATGCGCTGGCCTCCCTCCAGGCAAAATACCACCTGGAGGTCGACGATGAACGGGTCGCGTTCCTGCAGGCGGCGGCCGCGCTGATTTCTGGCCTGCACAGCGCGGTAGAGCGGGAGGTCTATGGCGCCCGGGCAGCGGAGGCCGCAGGGATCTCCGCCCAGGCGATGCAGCTGGAGGTCAAAAAAGCCTTCCAGAAGCGCGTTGCCAAGGAGCGGGCCAAGCAAAAGCAGCGGGACCTCGCCCCGGCCAAGGCACAGCAGCCGGTGGAGCGGGCGCTGCATTACGAAAATATGCGCTCAGCCATGGCAGAGGAGGGGCTCATCCGGATGCTCCTGCGGGAGCCCGACCTGCTGGGGGAGATCGGCAGTCTGACGCCGCAGATGTTCTCCGTCCCGCTGCTGGGCCGGGTGCTGGAGACAATGCTGGACCGCAGCGCCCACGGCCTGCAGCTGAGCCTGGCGAGCCTGCCGGAGTCCTTCTCGCCCCAGGAGATCGCCCATCTGACCAGGATCGCCCAGAAGCAGGACGCACCCCTGACGGAAACCGCCCTGCGGGACTATTGCACGATCATTCAGGAGGAATACGAAAAAGCCAATCTGCACACCCCGGAGGCGCTCCTGGCGCTGCGGGACCGGCTGCAGGATAAAAAACGATATGGAGGGTAAAGCTATGGCAGAACGGAACAAGCAGACACTGACGGCTCCCGCTGCAGGTGAGACCTCGGAGGAGCAAGTCAAGGAAGCACTGCTGCAAAAGAAGCTGGCGGAATTGATCGAACAAGGAAAAAAAGAAAAGAAGCTGCCCTCCAAGCTGCTCATCGATGCGCTGGATGCGCTGGACGCCGACGCGGACCAGACCGATCGGGTCTATGATGCCCTGGAGGCGGCTGGCATCGAGATCGACGTGGGGGATGTGCTGGATATCATCGGCAACCAGGACCTGCTGGAGCCGACGGCCAGTCAGCTCAAACAGGAGGCCGAGGCGGAGATGGTCGACACCGAGGCCATGAGCGACGCGCTGCCGCTGACCGACCCGGTGCGGATGTATTTGAAGGAGATTGGACGGGTCCCGCTGCTGACGCCGGAGGAGGAGCAGCAGCTGGCCCAGCGCATCGCCAATGGGGATGAGGCGGCCCGGCAGAAGATGATCGAGGCGAATCTGCGCCTGGTCGTCGCCGTGGCCAAGCGGTATGCCGGGCGCGGCATGCTGCTGCTGGACCTCATCCAGGAGGGGAATATGGGCCTTTTGAAGGCTGTGGAAAAATTTGACTACACCAAGGGTTATAAATTCTCGACCTACGCCACCTGGTGGATCCGCCAGTCCATCACCCGGGCCATTGCGGACCAGGCCAGAACGATCCGCATCCCGGTGCATATGGTTGAGCTTATCAACCGGGTCATCCGCACGTCCCACAGTATGGTCCAGGAGCTGGGCCGGGAGCCGACGCCGGAGGAGGTCGCCCAAAAGCTGCGCCTTTCGCCGGAGAAGGTCGAGGAGGTCTTGAAAATCGCCCAGGACCCGGTCTCTTTGGAGACGCCGGTCGGCGAGGAGGATGACAGCCACCTGGGGGACTTCATCCAGGACAATGACGCGTCCGAGCCCCTGGAGGCGACGGCGGGCAATCTGCTGCGGGAGCAGCTGGAAAAGGCCATGGCCAGCCTGACGCCCCGGGAGGAAAAGGTCCTGCGGATGCGCTTCGGCTTTGAGGACGGCAAGACCCACACGCTGGAGGAGGTCGGCAAAGAGTTTAACGTTACCCGGGAGCGGGTGCGGCAAATTGAGTCCAAGGCGCTGCGCCGTCTGCGCCATCCCTCGAAGTCCAAGGCGCTGCGGGATTTTGTGAATTAAAAAAATTGGAATGTTTTACTTGACATCTTCGGAAAATCCCCTATTATATAGGTGCAGTGTGTCTCTAGACGCCTGCAGAGAGTGAAGAGTATGGAGGAACGGCACATGTTTGAAAAGCTTGC
>CAUBQU010000189.1 GCA_958438185.1 uncultured Oscillospiraceae bacterium | reverse complement strand
GTTATTAAGAATATGTAAATTTCTGCGAAAAATGGGAAATAGGGGTTCAAAAATTGGCGAAAAAGGGGTATCATGTTAGAGATGACAACGGCGCTGCGCTGCGGCGCGCGTTGGCGGCGAAAGGAGTGTGAAGTGACGATGCCAAAGGCAAGATCGGGCGATGCCCGCCGGGCGGCGGTCCGGGAGAAGCTGCACCGGACGCGGGCGGCGGAGCCGGTCAAGCGGCAGGCACTGCCGGTCGTCTGCGCGGACCCGGCGGCGGGGCTGACCAGCGGTCAGGTCCGGGAGCGGGAGCGCGCGGGCTACTGTAATACGCCGGTGAATCCCCCCAGCAAGAGCGCAAAGCAGATCGTACTTTCTAATATATTTACCTACTTTAACCTGGTGTTCTTCATTCTGGCGGCGGCGCTGATCGCCGTGGGGTCCTGGCGGAATTTGACGTTCCTCTTCATCGTCTTTGCCAATACCGGCATCGGCATCGTGCAGGAGCTGCGGTCCAAAAAGACGCTGGATAGCCTCTCCATCCTCTCAGCCCCGAAGGCGACGGTCATCCGCAATGGGGAACCGTTTACCTTGGACACAGCGCGGACGGTCCGGGATGATATCGTTGTGTTCCAGAATGGCAACCAGATCTTCGCCGACGCCGAGGTCGTCGAGGGGTCGTGCCAGGTCAATGAATCCCTCATCACCGGCGAGGCGGATGAGATCAAAAAGGAGCCCGGTGACCAGCTGCTTTCCGGCAGCTTCCTGGTCAGCGGCAGCTGCAAGGCGCGGCTGACGGCCGTCGGCGAGGATTCCTTCGTCTCGAAGCTGACGGTGGAGGCGAAGAAGGGGCAGCACACCCGCAAATCCGAGATGATGCGCTCCCTGACAAAGCTCGTCAAATGGATCGGCATCATCGTCATCCCCTTTGGCGTGGTGCTGGCGGTCAAGGAGGTTTTGTGGCTGCACCGGGATGTCGCCAGCGGCATTACGTCGACGGTCGCGGCGCTCATCGGCATGATCCCCGAGGGGCTGTACCTGCTGACGAGCTTGGCTCTCGTGGCGGGCGTCGTCCGCCTAGCCCAGCGCAAGACGTTGGTGCACGATATGGAGTGCATCGAGACCCTGGCCCGGGTCGATACCCTGTGCGTCGATAAAACCGGCACGATCACGGAAAACAAGATGATCGTGCAGGATATCGTCCCTTTGTGCCCGGAGCGGTACGAGGCTTCGGATATCCGCATGATCATGGCGGACTATGTCTTCGCCATGCAGGACGATAACGATACCATGGTCGCCCTGCGGCGGTATTTTACCGGCGAGGTCCAGCAAAAAGCCATCGAGACCATGCCGTTTACCTCCGCGAAAAAATACGGCGGCGTCAGCTTCGACGCCGAGGAGACCTACCTGCTGGGCGCGCCGGAGATGCTGCTGCAGAGCCGTTATGACGAGATCGCGCCCCAGGTCGAGGAGTACGCCAGCCAGGGCTGCCGCGTTTTGCTGCTGGCCCTGTATGACGGCGCGCTGTCGGACGAGGCCGTCGACTGTGGGAAGCTGTTCCCGCTGTCACTGATCCTGCTCAACAATAAGATCCGCGCCAACGCGCCGGAGACGTTCCGCTATTTTGCCGAGCAGGGGGTGCAGGTCAAGGTCATCTCCGGCGATAACCCGGCGACGGTCGCCAATGTGGCCATGCGGGCCGGGATCCCGGACGCGGATAAGGCCGTCGACGCCAGGACCCTGACGACCCCGGCGGAGGTCAAGGCCGCCGCGCTGCAATACACCGTCTTCGGCCGCGTGACGCCGAAGCAGAAGCGGATGTTGGTGGACGCCATGAAGGCCGCCGGGCGGACCGTCGCCATGACGGGCGACGGCGTCAACGATGTCCTGGCCCTGAAATCCGCCGACTGTGCCGTGGCCATGGCCTCGGGCAGCGACGTCGCCTGCCAGGTCTCGGATATCGTGCTGCTGAATTCGGACTTCTCGTCCATGCCCAGTGTCGTGCAGGAGGGGCGACGGGTCATCAATAACATCGAGCGCTCCGCGGCGCTGTATCTGGTGAAGAATATTTTCTCCTTCGTCCTGGCGTTTATCACCCTGTTTGCGACGCTGCCGTACCCCTTCACCCCGGCGCAGCTGAGCCTGGTCAGCGCCCTGACCATCGGCATCCCGTCGTTTGTCCTGGCCATGGAGCCGAATAAGAACCGGGTCACGGGGCATTTTATGCGCAATGTCATCACCCGCGCCCTCCCGGCGGCGCTGACGGATATCGTTTTGATCGTCGGCATTCTGCTGTTCTATGTGGCGTTCAAGCTGGATGACGGGGCGCTTTCGAGCATCTGCACCGCTGTGATGGGCATGGTCGGCCTGCTGATGGTCCATGAGACGAGCAAGCCGTATAACAAGATCCGCACGGCGATGATGATCTTCGTCTGCGTCGGCTTCGTCTTCTCGTTCCTGTTCCTCAAGACATTTTTCACCATCTCGGCCCTGGCGTGGTCGGATGCGCTGATCCTGATCGTCTTCCTGGCCCTGGCCGGTCCCGCCATGCGGCAGATGCACGCCCTGACCGATCACCTCGGCAAGCTCCTCCAGCGCGTCGCGCAGGTACCGAAAAAGAAAACGCGGAAGGCTTAAAATCTGAGTTAAAGCATATCAAAAAAGAGACGCACCGTGGTGCGTCTCTTTTTGTAACGTTTAACTTTGAAAACTTACTGCTTCGTGAAGACCAGGGGGAAGAAATCGTCGATCATATCGGCGGCGTCTGCGAAGTCGAGGACATCGCCGGTGAGCTCGGTGAAGGTCAGCTTGCCGTTTTCGAGGGTGTAGGTGACGTAGTCGTCCTCAGAGAAATCGTCCTTATCTTCTGCAAAGAAGAGCTTGTCTTCGGCCACCTTGTAGTAGCCGGTGTCGTTGTCCTCTTCCATGAGCTCCAGCAGGTCGTCCTCGTCGAACATGGAGATGATCTGGCCGACGTAGTCGGAGATGGTGGAGCCGGTCTCCTTTTCAAAGGCCGCGTCGATCTCTTCGCGAGTGAGGCCTGTGTCCCCCACGGAGTCATAGATGACGTCTTCCAACAGGGTGGAGCAGCCTTCCAGGTAGGTCCGGAGGGATGCCAGGGTAGCGTCGCTGTCTAATTTCAGTGTGAAGGTGCCGTCATCGCGCAGCGTCAGTGTGAAGGGAGCGACAAGCGTCAGGCCTTCGAGGTCTTCCTCGGCCAGGCCAGCCTGCGCCATGGATTCGTTGATGATTGACGACATGTCCATTTCGGTGGTGTAGGTACCGCTCAGGTCAGGGGCGGATTTGCCGCAGCCGACCAGTGCCAGCAGCATGGTCAGTACGACTAGGCAGAGTGCGAGTGATTTTACACGTTTCATAGGGTTTTTCCTTTCCAATTTTTGCAAGATACATAAATTTATTTTAACATAGCATGTAATACTTGTCAACCTGCAAAAACTCCATTCCCTATCTCTGCGCTAGGGGAGAAAATGCTGCGAGAAAGGGTTTGACAAAGTATTTGCGATAGGGTAAAATAATACAATAGAATTTATAGGATATCAAGGGCCGGGCGCGTTAGACACGGCCAATTGGAGTGGACTTTGTTTCGTGAAGTCCTTATGGATACATTGAGGGACAGAGCGCTGCTGCTGCC
>CAUBQU010000188.1 GCA_958438185.1 uncultured Oscillospiraceae bacterium | reverse complement strand
CCAGTGATTATCGGAAAAGCCCCGTTCCTGTCCCGTTCTTCATTCCTTACGGCGCAAAATATCGTGAACTGAGAAAGGAGAACATCGACGTGTCAGGGATACAACCGATTTTCATACAGGTCATCCTCAAGCCGGAGCGCCTGTGTATCATCAAGCGCGGCAAGCGTGCAGCGGACTATTTCCCCTACTGCGAGGAGGTCAGCTGCGAGGTCTGGGGCATCCTCATGAGCATGAGATCATGCTGCGGGGAGCCGGTTGCCCTATGGCTGCCCGAAAAGTACAAAAAGCCAAACACCTCCACCTATGTGCAGGGCGTGGAGGTCGAACCTGACTACATCGGGATGATCCCGGCGGGCTTCGACACCATTCATCTCCCGGAGGCGGAATATCTGATGTTCCAGGGCCCGGCTTTTCGGGAGGAGGATTACTGCGAAGCCATCCGCACCGTGCAGGCGGCGATGGACAGCTATGACCCGTCCGTCATTGGCTACCGCTGGGACGACGAGAACCCGCGCATCCAGCTAGAGCCTCGAGGGCAGCGCGGCTATATCGAGCTGCGGGCAGTTAGGAGGGTTCGGGAATGAGCGAGGCTATTTTTGTTGAAGGACTGACCAAAACCTATGCCGGAAAAACCGTGGTCAATCATTTGAATCTTTCGGTAAAAAGCGGTACGGTATTCGGACTGCTCGGTGCCAATGGTGCAGGAAAAAGTACCACGATCGAATGTATGCTCGGCACAAAGCAGGCAGATAGCGGAACAGTGCGTCTGCTGGGTCAAGACCCGAAGAGAAGCCGCCGTGCATTTTTTGAGCGCATCGGTGTGCAATTTCAGGAGGGTGACTATCAGAAAGAGATCAAGGTTTCCGAGCTTTGTGCAGAAACTGCAAGTCTCTACCGCAAAAGTGCCGATTGGCGCAAGCTGTGTGCGCAGTTTGGGATCGGTGAGAAAGCAAACACAGCGGTGAAAAGCCTTTCGGGCGGCGAACGCCAGCGGCTTTTTATTGTGCTGGCGCTGATTGGGCAGCCGGAGCTGGTGTTTTTGGACGAGCTGACCACTGGCCTTGATGCAAAAGCGCGGCGCGGCGTGTGGAAAACGCTGGAAGGCTTAAAAGAACAAGGGCTAACAATTTTCCTGACTTCTCACTTTATGGATGAGGTCGAGGCGCTGTGTGATGAAATCTGCATTCTGAAAAAGGGTACGCCTGTTTTCCTGGGAACCGTGGCCGTGGCAAAGCAGCAGTGCGCCTGTGAACGCTTTGAAGATGCGTATTTGCAGCTGTCAAGCGAGGAGGCAGACGCATGAAACGTTTTTTTACCTATCTCAAAACGGAGCTGAAGCTCAGCCTGCGGGATATGAATATGCCGATCTTCGCCGTCATTATGCCGCTTGTGATCTTTATCATCCTTGGCATCATTTATGGCGCAAAGCCCGCGTATGGCGGCGCAGATTACACATTCCTAGAGCAGTCTTTCGGCGCCGTCAGCGCAGTTGCCATCTGCGCCAGCGGACTCATGGGCCTGCCGTTGGCTGTATCCGGGCTGCGGGAGATGAAGATTCTCAAGCGGCTGCGTGTCACGCCGGTCAGCCCTGTGTTTGTTCTTGGTGTTGAACTGTCCATGTATATCGTCTACTGCGCGGTATCCCTTCTGACGCTGTCAGTTGCGGCACTTTTGTGGGGCGTGCGGCTGCATGGTTCGCTCCTCGCGTTCCTCGGAAGCTGGGCCCTTACGATGCTCTCGACCCTGTCGCTCGGTATGCTGGTGGGCGGCGTGGCAAAAAACACCAAGCAGGCCAGCGTTATTGCCTCGCTCCTCTATTTCCCCATGCTTGTCTTCTCCGGCACGACGCTTCCCCTTGAAGTCATGCCAAAAGCGATGCAGAAGATCGTCCACTTCTTCCCACTGACGCAAGGGCTTACGATGATGAAGCATACATTTCTAGGAACCGGTTTTGGAAATTTTCTGCTCCCAATCGGCGTGATGCTTGGCGTTACGATTGTGTGTACCAGCCTCGCCATTCGTTTCTTCCGTTGGGAATAACGCATTCCCGCCCGAGCGCTCTGCAGCATACGCCGAGCGTTTTGAATCACTGATGCGCTTCTGTGCCGGACGCAGAGACGCAAGGCCGATGCTCTGCGCGCCAACCGGCAGCACAGCGCATCGGCCCTCTTTTTCTGGCACGTCCCGTTCAGCTTGCCGCGCCCATGCCAAGGCCTTAAATCTAAAATCTAATTGGTTTAGGGCCTGGCCGCGCAGCGAATTGGGCCCACCTGTGCCGCTTACAGCGAAGCGCCAAGGGCGCGGGCTTGGGCGGGGTAGTCGCTTGCTTCGGCGTCGGCGCGGGTCGCAAGGCCCAGGCCCTCCAGGACCCCGGCGTCCTGCCAGCCGAGGTAGCGACAGATGGCGTCGTAATGCGCCCGGGCGGCAGCCGCTGTCTCCGGCACGGCATCGGCGCAGGTCACCAGCAGCGCAGCCTTTTTGCCGCCCATCAGCTGCTCGTTTGCGGCGTAGAACCGGTCAATGGCCGCCTTGAGCTGGGCAGACAGGCCAAAGTAATAGATGGGCGAGACGAACGCCACCAGGTCCGCCTTCTCGAGGGCGGGCAAAACTTCCGCCATATCGTCATGCTGGACGCATACGCCGCCCGACTTCCGGCAGGCATCGCACCCCCGGCAGCCGCCGATGTGCAAAAACGCGCAGTCAAACCGCGTCACGCTGTGCCCCGCGGCCTCGGCCCCGGCAATGAACGAATCGGCCAGCAGCGCCGACGTGCCCTTCTTGTGGGGGCTGCCTGTTAAAACGACGATCTTCATGGAAAAACCACTCCTTTTTCTAGTTTCCCGTATTTTAGCACAGACGCCGCAAAAATGCAAAAGCCTGCGAATTTCGCCAGATTCCGGCGGATTCCGGTTGTATTTGTCGGAAAGCTGTGCTATACTTTTGGTATCCTGCGGCGATTCGCGCCGCGGAAACTTTACCTTATAGAAAAGCGAGGGGTATTTGTGGCTGATTCCAACGCCTATTCCTTCCGTACCGCCCTGCAGGGCTTTAACCGGGCGGACGTGGTCCATTTCATCGAGCAAAACACCGCCGCCCACGAGGCGGAGCTGCGCCAGCTGCAGCTGGAAAACAGCCGCCTTGCCCAGCAGCTGAACGACGCCAACGCCTATATCGGCCAGCTGCAGCAGACCGTCGCGTCCCTGCAGCAAGCGCCCGCCGCCCCGGCCCCTGCGCCGGAGCCGGTCCTGCCGCCGCTGGAGCCGGAAGCGCCGCCCAGCCAGTATGAGGAGCTGGAGCTGGCCGCCTACCGCCGGGCCGAGCAGGCCGAGCGCAAAGCCCGGGAACGCGCCGCCGCCTTTTATCAAAAAATTGACGACCTCGTCGCCAAGACGAACGACCAATTGTCCCAGGATGATAAATCCCTGGGGGCTCTGGCCGGAGAGCTGGGGGCAAACATCGCCGCCCTGCAGCAGGTCATGGTCAAGATCCGCGCCACGCTGGATGACTCCACGCACTTTTTAAAGCAGTTGGATCTCCCCACCGCTGACGAAACGGAATAACCGGCGCAAAAGCAAGCCCAGTCCGGCCCAACGCCCGGCGGCTTGCTTTTTGCGTATTTGCATGCAAAGCATGAATTAGAATAAGAAGTAAAA
>CAUBQU010000187.1 GCA_958438185.1 uncultured Oscillospiraceae bacterium | reverse complement strand
GCCTTGCCTGATGCGAGGGAAAAAGCTTTACCCCGGAGATACCGTCACCTTTGACGGAAATCTCTATACGGTGGCATCGTCGTGAAGATCACGCAGCTGCAATTGCGGCATTTTCGCAATTACCAGGAATTGACGGCGGATTTTGTCCCGGGGGTCAACCTCATCGTCGGGGACAATGCCCAGGGAAAGACGAATTTGATGGAGGCCATCACCTATCTCTCCCGCGGGCACTCCTTCCGCACCCGGAAGGAGCAGGAGTTGATCCAATTCGGCGAGGAGTTTGCAGAGCTGCAGGCGGCGCTGGACTCTTATGGCCGCCGCCAAGAGATCCGGATGCTGCTCTTTGCCGGCCGACGGCCCCGCCAGATATTTCTGGGCGGTGTCAAGCAAAAAACGGCGGCCAATTTAAAAGGAAAGCTCTACACGGTGCTGTTTTGCCCGGAGGACCTTTTGATTCTGAAGGGCGGCGCAGCGGCCCGGCGAAAGCTGCTGGATGCGGCCATTTGTCAGCTGCGGCCTGCGTATGAGCAGGCGCTTGGGCAATATCAAAAGTTGCAGGAGCAAAAAAGCCGGATTTTAAAAGACCGGTTCACCCAGCCGTCTTTGTTAGAGGTCCTGCCAGAGTATAATCTCCGCATGGCCCAGACGGGTGCGATCATCATTTCGCACCGGGCTGCCTATCTAAAGGAGCTGGACCGGTTTGCCCGGCAGTATCACAGCGACTGCACCCAGGCAAAAGAGCAGCTGACATTGGAATACCAGACTGTCCGCACCGTGACAGACCCGCTGGCGGACCCAAAAGAGATTTTCTATCAGCTCCAGGCGCACCAGCAATCCCATTTACAGGCAGAGCTGGACGCGATGCAGTGCCTCTCAGGGCCGCATAAGGACGACTTTTCAGCGCTTTTGGAAGGCCGCCCTATCAAAAGCTTCGGCTCCCAGGGCCAAACTAGGACGGCGTCCATAGCCATTAAGCTGGCGGAGCGGGAGATCATGAAGCAAGATACCGGCGAAGAGCCGGTCCTGCTGCTGGATGACGTGCTTTCTGAGCTGGATCCGCTGCGGCAAGATTTTATTCTCAATCAAATTAAAACGGGGCAGGTATTCATCACCTGCTGCGAAAAGGAAAAGCTGACCCAGCTGGGCCAGGTCATCACCGTGGAACACGGTGCATTTCGGAAGGAAGCGTAAGAAGGCGGTATGTACATTCAAATCGGCGGAGATATGGCGGTGCGCCGCCATACGATCATCGGCATTTTTGATCTGGATAACGCGTCTTATTCAAAGCATACCAGAAAATTTTTGCAGGATGCCGAAGAAAACGGCAGTGTGATCTCTGTCTCAGACGAATTGCCCAAGGCATTTATTTTGACGCAGGAGTACGGCATAGATCACGTGTACCTGACACAATTCAGCGCAGCAACGCTGGAAAAACGGTTTTCCAGCGACGGGGAAAAGGCGGTATAGTTCATGAATGATAAATTGAAACAGCAGGCGCAGGAGTATGACGCCAGTCAGATCCAGGTGCTCGAGGGGCTGGAAGCGGTCCGGAAGCGGCCTGGTATGTATATCGGTTCGACCTCTGCCAGCGGTCTGCATCATCTGGTCTATGAGATCGTGGATAACTCCATTGACGAAGCTCTGGCAGGCTTCTGCACCCACATTACCGTAACGATCAACCCCGGCAATACCATCACCGTAACGGACAATGGCCGTGGCATCCCCGTGGATATCCAAGCGCAGACGGGGAAGTCGGCGCTGGAGGTCGTTTTCACGGTGCTGCACGCCGGCGGCAAATTCGGCGGCGGCGGGTATAAGGTCTCCGGCGGCCTGCACGGCGTCGGTGCTTCGGTCGTCAATGCGCTGTCTGAATGGCTGGAGGTCGAGGTCTGCAAGGAAGGCAGCATCTACCAGATGAAATTCTCCCGGGGCGATATCACCCAGCCGATGCAGGTCATCGGCAAAACGGACCAGCACGGGACGAAGGTCACGTTTAAGCCGGACCCGGAAATGTTCGACACGCTGGAATACGACTATGAGACCCTACACACCCGGATGCGGGAGCAGGCGTTCCTGAATGGCGGCGTACGTATCGAGATCGCTGACCTGCGGACCCCGGACGGCCCGAAGGACTCCATGTGCTACGCCGGTGGCATCCGGGAATTTGTCAGCTGGATCAACCGCCATAAGACGCCGCTGCAGCAGGATGTCATTTATATGACCGGCACAAAAGGCGATGCCATTGCAGAGATCGCCATGCAATATAACGACGGTTATAACGAGACCATGGTCTCCTTTGCCAACGATATTCATACCCCTGAAGGCGGCATGCATGAGACAGGCTTTAAAACGGCTCTGACCCGGGTACTCAATGCCTACGGCACCAAGTTCGGCCTGATCAAAAATGGCGACAAGGTTTCCGGCGAGGATGTCCGAGAGGGTATCACTGTCGTCATTTCCGTCAAGCTGCCGGAGGCACAGTTTGAGGGGCAGACGAAGCAGAAGCTGGGCAACGCATATATCAGGACCCTGGTCGATAATGTCGTCAGCAATCAGCTGATGGTTTATCTGGAAGAAAACCCCGCCGTCGGGCGGACGATTTTGGACAAAGCCATGATGGCAAACCGCGCCCGGGAGGCAGCTAGAAAAGCGCGGGAGAACATCCGCCGCAAAAGCGTTTTGGACAACGAGCGGATGCCGGGCAAGCTGGCCGACTGCAATGAGCGCGACCCGGCGCTGACAGAAGTCTACATCGTCGAGGGTGATAGCGCAGCCGGTTCCGCCAAGGGCGGCCGGGACTCCCGGTTCCAGGCCATCCTGCCCATGTGGGGTAAAATGCTCAACGTGGAAAAGGCCCGGGCGGACCGCATCTATGGCAACGATAAGCTCCAGCCGGTCATCACGGCATTGGGCTGCGGCATCGGCGACGAGATCGACCTTGCAAAGCTGCGGTACCATAAGATCATCATTATGGCTGATGCCGATGTGGACGGCTCCCATATTCGGACCTTGCTTTTGACCTTCTTCTTCCGCTATATGCGCCCGCTGATCGAGCAGGGGTATATTTACGCAGCGGTGCCGCCGCTCTATAAGCTGACCCGGGGCAAAAACTCCCGCGTGGCGTATTCCGATGAAGAGCGCGACCAGATCTCCAGCCAGATGCGGGGTGATAATCCCAATGTGAAGATCGACATCTCCCGGTTCAAGGGCCTGGGCGAGATGGACCCCCATGAGCTGTGGGAGACGACCATGGACCCGGAGCACCGGAGCCTGCGCCGAATCACACTGAACGACGCCATTGCAGCAGATCAGTGCTTCACTATTCTGATGGGCGAGCAGGTCGAGCCGCGGAAAGAGTTTATCGAACAAAATGCAAAATACGCGGTCAATCTCGATTTCTGAGACGCCCGGCGTATAGCCCCGCTGGGAAGGAGTGACAGACTTTGTCAAAATCGAAGGATTATAAACCGGAAGATATCATGTACCCCAACCAGAACATTGTTTCCAATGATCTGGTCAAGGAGATGCAGACTTCCTTTATTGAATATGCCATGTCCGTCATTGTGGCAAGAGCGCTGCCGGATGTGCGGGACGGTTTGAAGCCAGTCCACCGCCGGATCCTCTATGCCATGTATGAGGACAATTTAACGGCGGACAAGCCCTTT
>CAUBQU010000186.1 GCA_958438185.1 uncultured Oscillospiraceae bacterium | reverse complement strand
GTTTGGGATCGGCGGCGTCGGCAGCTTCTGCGCCGAGGCGTTGGCCCGGGGCGGCATCGGAGAATTGACCCTGGTCGATCACGATACGGTGAGCCTTTCCAATTTAAACCGCCAGCTCTGCGCTCTGCATTCGACCTTGGGCCAGGGCAAGGCTGCCGTCATGGCCCGGCGCATCGCGGAGATCAACCCCGCCTGCCGGGTCCATGTGCTGGAAAGGCGCTATTGCGAGCAGGAGAAGGCCGCATTTTTCGGCAGCCGGTATGATTATATCGTCGACTGTATTGATATGGTCTCCAGCAAGCTCAGCCTGATCCAGGAGGCCATGGCCCGGGGCATCCCCATTCTCAGCGCTATGGGGACGGGCAATAAGCTGGACCCGACGAAATTCGTCATCACCGATCTTTCCAAGACGAACAGCTGCCATCTGGCCCGGGTCATGCGCCGGGAGCTGCGGGCCCGGGGCATCACGCACCACCGGGTGCTCTACAGCACGGAGCCTGTCCGCACGCCGCTGCCGCTGGAAGCGCCGCCGGAGGGCAAGCGCAGCCTGCCCGGCTCCGTCTCCTGGGTGCCCTCCTGCGCCGGCCTGATGCTGGCAGGCGATGTCATCCTGCACCTGGCAGGCCCCCTGCCGGAATAGAAATTGCAGGGAAAAAGCGAAAAAACGCCCAGAGCCCGGTTTTTGCCGGGCCCTGGGCGTTTTGCGCCGTTATGCGTTATTCGATACCGGTGACCTTGTAATCCTGGGCTTCGACGGCGCTCTTCAGCGTTTCGTTCTCCACCGGGGCATCCAGGGTAACGACAGCGGTGCCGGCCTCGTGGCTGACTTCGGCGGCGGCGACGCCCGGGAGGGCCTCCAGCGTCTTCTTGACCCGTGCCTCGCAGTGCTGGCACATCATGCCCTCAATCTTCATGGTTTTTGTCATAACGCTTTGCTCCTTTGCATGTTTTTTATGGTGGTGTTGTATTTTGCGGTCGTGGCGGCCGTTATACAGTTGGAACAGGTTCAGCCGCAGCGCGTTGGAGACGACGCAGAAGCTGGAAAGGCTCATGGCTGCGGCCCCGAACATCGGGTTGAGCTGCCAGCCCAGCAGCGGGATAAAGACGCCCGCCGCCAGGGGAATGCCGATGGTGTTGTAAATAAACGCCCAGAAGAGGTTCTCGTGGATATTCCGCAGCGCCGCCCGGCTGAGCCGGATGGCCGCCGGGACATCGCTCAGGCGGCTCTTCATCAGAACGACATCCGCCGCGTCGATGGCGACGTCTGTCCCCGCGCCAATGGCGATGCCGGTATCGGCTTGGGTCAGGGCCGGGGCGTCGTTGATCCCGTCACCGACCATGGCCACCTGGCCCTGGCGCATCAGATTGCGGATGGCGGCCTGCTTGCCGTCGGGCAGGACCCCGGCGATGACCTCGTCGACCCCGGCCTGCTTGCCGATGGCCCGGGCCGTCCGCTCGTTGTCCCCGGTGAGCATGACGACACGGATGCCCATATTCTGCAGCTGCCGGATGGCGTCGGGGCTGTCTTCCTTGATGACGTCGGCCACGGCGATCAGGCCCGCCAGCTTGCCGTCCAGGGCGAAGAACAGCGGCGTCTTGCCCTGCTCGGCGAGCTGGGCGGCAAGGCGCGTCGTTTCGTCGTCCAGCGGGGCAAATTTTCCGATGAAGGCGGCGTTGCCGCCCAGGGCCAGGCGGCCCCGGTACTGGGCCCGCAGGCCGTTGCCGGGCAGGATCTCGAAGTCCGTGACCTCCTCCGGCGGCAGCGCATTGTCCTGGGCTCGGACGGTGATGGCCTGGGCCAGGGGGTGTTCGCTCTTTTGCTCCAGGCTGCAGGCCAGCTGCAGCAGCTGCTGCCCTGTAAAGCCGGGCGCCGGGCAAAGATCCGTCACCCGGGGCGCGCCGACGGTGATGGTGCCTGTCTTATCCAGGGCGACGATCTCCGTCTTCCCCGTGCGCTCGAGGGAGGCGGCGGTTTTAAACAAAATGCCGTGCTTGGCCCCGACGCCATTGCCGACCATGATGGCCACCGGCGTGGCAAGGCCCAGCGCGCAGGGGCAGCTGATGACGAGCACAGAGATGCCCCGGGCCAGTGCATAGCCGACGGTCTGGCCTGTCAGCAGCCAGATGACCGTCGTCACCGCCGCGATGGCGATGACCACCGGGACGAACACGCCGGAGACCTTGTCTGCGACCTTTGCAATGGGCGCCTTTGTCGCCGCCGCGTCGCTGACCATCTGGATGATCTGCGCCAGCGTCGTGTCCTCGCCGACGCGGCTGGCGCGGCAGCGCAGGAAGCCGGAGCGGTTGGCAGTCGCGGCGCTGACCAGGTCGCCGGGCCCCTTGTCCACCGGGATGCTCTCGCCGGTGAGGGCCGATTCGTCTACGGCGCTGCCGCCCTCCAGGACGACGCCGTCCACCGGAATATGTTCGCCGGGGCGGACGACAAATTCATCGCCCTGCTGGACCTGGGCAATGGGGACCTCCTGCTCTACGCCGCCCCGCACAACCGTCGCCGTCTTCGGCGCCAGCCGCATCAGGCTCTGCAGCGCGTCCGTCGTCTTGCCCTTGGAGCGGGCTTCCAGCATTTTCCCCACGGTGATAAGCGTCAGGATCATGGCGGCGGATTCAAAGTAGAATTCGTGCATTCCGTGCATGACGGCGTCCGCATTGCCCCGGAGCTGTGCGCCGGTCATGGCGAAGAGCACCGCCGTGCTGTAGCCAAAGGCCGCCGTTGCGCCCAGGGCCACCAGCGTGTCCATATTCGGCGCGCCCCGGAAGAGGCTCTGGAAGCCGCTGACGAAAAAGCGCTGGTTGATGACCATCACCGCGGTCGTCAGCAGCAGCTCGATCAGCCCCATGGCGATATGATTTCCTGCCAAAAAGCTGGGCAGCGGCCAGCCCCACATGGTGTGGCCCATGGAGAGGTACATTAAAAGGATCAAAAAGACCAGCGACGCCAGCAGCCGCCGCTTCAAAGCGGGCGTCTGCCGGTCTGCCAGGGCGTCAGGCGCCGGGGCCGCAGATTGCGCGCCTGCGCCCTTTTGCGCCGCGCCATAGCCTGCCGCCTGGACGGCGGCGATGATAGCTGCGCTGTCTGCCGCTCCCTCGACGCCCATGGAGTTTGTCAGCAGGCTGACGCTGCATTCCGTGACGCCTGGGACCTTTCGCACAGCTTTTTCCACCCGGGCGCTGCAAGCGGCGCAGCTCATCCCGGTCACTTCGTATTGTTGCATCTTCTTGGTTTGCCCCCTTTGCGCGATTCGCCGCGGCGGATCATTTCATTAGCTTCTGCAGCGTCGCCACCAGCTCGTCGATGACCTCGTCATCTCCTGCACGGATATCATGGGCGACACAGGTGCGGATATGGTTGGCCAGCAGATCCCGGTTAAAGGCATTGATGGCGGCGTTGACCGCCGCGGACTGCACCAGGATATCCGTGCAGTAGGCGTCCTTTTCCACCATACCGCGGATGCCGCGGATCTGGCCCTCGATGCGGCTGAGCCGGTTGCACAGGCGCTTCCGCTCTGCCTCGGCCCGCTCCTTTGTCTTATGGCAGCAGCTGCCGGGCGCGGTTTCCGGTCTGTCCATACGATCACCTCCGGTCAAAATACCCCCGTAGGGTATTTTAAGTATATACCCCCACGGGGTATTTGTCAAGGGCAGCTGCGTGGAATTATTT
>CAUBQU010000185.1 GCA_958438185.1 uncultured Oscillospiraceae bacterium | reverse complement strand
CGCCCTCACCCCCGCCCTTGCCACCCGCCTGCGCCGGGAGATGACGATCTATGGACGACTGGCGGACTAACACACCCTACGCCCCAAACGCGGACCCATTCTGGGTCCGCGTTCTTGTTTTTTGACGTGTCATGTTTGCCGTTCACCGCGCATAAGCTTTCAGCAGCTTAACGCGCAAAAGGAGGCAATGCCATGGCCGCAGAAGGGTATCTCATCTGTGCCGTCTACACCGCAAACGCCCGGCTCCCCGTTTCCGGGGCGCTGGTGACGATCCTGAAACGGGACCCCGGCGGCGCGTCCCGCCTGCTGGCGATCCGCCTGACGGATTCCAGCGGCCGCACCGCCCCGGTGGCCATCGAGACCCCCGGGGCCGCCAGCACCACCAGCCCCGGCACGCCTGACGGCTGGACCGCCGTCGACATCACCGCCGACCACCCGGATTACCAGCGTGTCACCGTGGAAAATGCCCAGGTCTTCCCCGGCACCACGACGCTGCAGGGCCTGGAGCTGCTCCCCCTGAGCACCGACCCGGACCGCTGGGACGACCCGGAGGTCTTCCAGACCCCGCCGCAGAATCTATAATATTAAGAAGGAGGCCCCGCCATGGCAGCCGTCATCCCCCGCATTCCCACCGAGATCACCGTCCATCTGGGCGCGCCCAACGCCAGCGCCGCCAATGTCACGGTGCCGTTCGTCTCTTACCTCAAAAATGTCGCCTCCAGCGAGGTCTATCCCACCTGGGAGCCCAGCGCGCTGCGGGCAAATATCCTGGCCATCACCTCCTTCGCTCTGAACCGGGTCTACACCGAGTACTACCGCAGCCGGGGCTACCCCTTCGATATCACCTCCACCACCGCTTACGACCAGGCATATGTCGAGGGGCGCAATATCTTTGAGAACATCTCCCAGATCGTCGACGAGACCTTCGATACCTATATCCGCCGCCGGGGCTTTGTCGAGCCCCTGGCCGCCAAATTCTGCAACGGCACGACCTCGACCTGCGACGGCCTGAGCCAATGGGGCTCCCAGGCCCTGGCACAGCAGGGCCTGAACAGCCTGGAGATCCTGCGCCGGTACTACGGCGATGATATCGAGCTTGTCGTGAACGCGCCCCAGGCGGAGAATATCGAATCCTACCCCGGCACCGCCCTGCGCTTAGGGGCCGTGGGCCGCGACGTCGTGACGATGCAGGCCGCCCTGAACCGCATCGCGCAAAATTACCCGGCCATCCCGAAGATCAACCCCATAAACGGCATTTTCACCGCCCAGATGGAGCAGTCTGTCCGCCAGTTCCAGCAGATTTTCAATCTGACCGCCGACGGCATCATCGGCCGGGCCACCTGGTACGCCGTCATCCGCTTGTATATCGCCGTGACCCGCCTGGCCGAGCTCCACGCTGAGGGCCAGACCTACTATAACAACGCCTGGGAATACACCGTCCCCCTCTCCGAGGGCAGCACCGGCGCACAGGTGACGCACCTGCAGTATATGCTAGCCGTCCTGGGCGATTTTATCGACGCCCTGCCGACGCTTCCCATCAACGGGTCCTTCGGCCCGGAGACCCGCCAGGCCGTCCTGTCCTTCCAGCGCTGGTACGGCCTGCCCCAGACCGGCGTCGTCGAGGCAAACGACTGGAACGCCATCTATGACCAGTTCCTCGGCATTGAGGGGGCCGTCTTCGAGGATGCGGCCCTCTTCCCCGCCGCCAGCGGCCTTGCCGTCGAGACGTCTGCCCCGGGAAATTTCTCCCGCCAGAGCGCCGCGGCCCGGCGGACTGCGCCCCAGCGCCAGGGCTTCGCCGACACGACCCGCCAGAGCCAGTACCCCGGCTATGTCCTCCAGCTGGGCAGCCGGGACCCGGGCTAGCCCCGGGCGAAAGGAGCCAAACCGCCTATGATGAAACGCGTGATGCAAAACACCGACCCGCTCCTGGGCCGCCCCGTCGGCAGCCTGCAGACGATGCTGCGCCTGCTCTCCCAGGGCGACTCCGCCATCGCCCCCGTCGCGCCGGACGGCATCTTCGGCCGGTCCACGCTGCGCAGCGTGACGGATTTTCAGCGCTCGCACGCCCTCCCCGTCACCGGGACGGTGGACGACGCCGTCTGGCGCGCCCTCGTCGCCGCCTATGACGCGGCCCGGGTCCGGCAGGACGCCGCCGCGCCGCTGCGGATCTACCTCGGCCCCGACGCGGCCATCAGTGACGACGAGAACCCCCAGCACATCCCCCTGCTCCAGGCGCTGCTGCACACGCTGCACCACCGCTACGCTGCCCTGCCGCCGGTGGCCCTCACTGGCCGCTACGACGCCCAGACCCAAGCCGCCGTCGCCGCCCTGCAGCGCGTGGCAGGCTTGACCCCCGACGGCGTGACCGGCAAGCAGACCTGGCAGTTTTTGACCGCCTTCTACCGCAGCGC
Source organism: uncultured Oscillospiraceae bacterium (assembly GCA_958438185.1). Lineage (GTDB taxonomy): Bacteria > Bacillota > Clostridia > Oscillospirales > Oscillospiraceae > SVMC01. The sequence continues at coordinate 1,268 of CAUBQU010000185.1, read as the reverse complement.
CACCCGAACCGCCCCATCCCCGCGCCCGTAAGCGCAAGTGGCATATATTTTTTTCGATTTTCCCGCCGGGGAGACTTGTAAAATTGCAAAAATTGACGTATAATGCTATGCATAATTTATTCTACGAAAGAAGGCATGGATATGAACAAGTGTTATATTCCGACCGGCTATCAGAATCCGCTGACAGTCTATGAAACACAGCGCGCGATTGAGTTTATTAAGCGAAATTTCCAGAGCAATCTGTGCCATGCGCTCAATCTCAAGCGTGTCTCCGCCCCGCTTTTTGTAGAAGAATCCTCGGGCTTGAATGATAATCTCAACGGCTACGAGCGCCCGGTCAGCTTTGACGTTCCCGCCGTCGGCGCGGAGAGCCAGGTCGTCCACTCCCTGGCCAAATGGAAGCGCTACGCCCTCAAGCGGTATAACTTCTACACCGGCAAGGGCCTGGTGACGGATATGAACGCCATCCGCCGCGACGAGAGCCTGGATAACATCCACTCCGTCTACGTCGACCAGTGGGACTGGGAGAAGATTATCACCCGGGAGGACCGCACGGAGGACTACCTCAAGAACACCGTGCAGGCCATTGTCAATGCCATTTACGTCACCAACGAGACGCTGAAGATCGAATTCCCCGTCCTGTCGACCCAGCTGCCCCGGGAGGTCCTGTTCGTCACGACCCAGGAGCTGGAGGACCGCTACCCCGGCCTGTCGAGCTCCGAAAAGGAGACGGCCTTCCTGCAGGAGCACAAGCACAACGCCGTCTTCCTGATGGGCATCGGCGGCAAGCTCCGCTCCGGCAAGCCCCACGACGGCCGCGCCCCGGACTATGACGACTGGTCCCTCAACGGCGATATCCTCTTCTGGAACGACGTCCTGGGCCGCAGCTTCGAGGTCTCGTCCATGGGCATCCGCGTCGATGCCGCTGCGCTGGACCGCCAGCTGCACGAAGCCGGATGCGACGACCGCCGCGCCTTGCCCTTCCACAAGGCCCTGCTTGCAGATGAGCTGCCCCTGACCATCGGCGGCGGCATCGGCCAGTCCCGGCTGTGCATGCTGATGATGGGCTGCGCCCACATCGGCGAGGTCCAGTCCTCGATTTGGGACGATATGACCCGCCAGACCTGCCAGGATGCGGGGGTCATGCTTTTATAACGCAAAATTCATAAATGAATTTTGCGTTAAATGCGACTACGCTGTATAAGCTCGAGGGGCAAAATCAGCACGCTGTGTAAGCTCGAGTGACAAAATCAGAGATTTTGACTCTC